>JAFXAY010000064.1 GCA_017521965.1 Tidjanibacter sp.
CCCGAAAAACCAACTATTACAGAAAAGAGTATTTCAGTGCAGCCAAGTTATTCTAAAATAGTCAAATTGGTTTTCCCATTATTCTCATAATTCTCATTACTCCCATAATTCCCTAACACTCCCTAAACTCCCTAAGTTCCCTAACACTCCCTAAAAAAAGCCAGAGAAGAACTCGATGTTCTTCTCTGGCTTAACAATTTTGAATTTTGAACTTTGAATTCTACATTTTTTAAAAAGGATATGGGGAAGACTCTCGTCTGCCCCATCTCATCAGGTTAGGTTAGTTAGGTTAATGAGGTACGGGAGATTCCCGTAAAACATCAACACAAAGATAGGGGCAATTTTTGTATTTGCAAAGTTTTAATGATTTATTTTAGACGTTTTTTAATTTTTTATTTTTGGTTTTCTGTGGCGTGGGTATTATTAAAATTTTTTATAAATGTTTGTAAGATATTTATTAAAATTTTTTAAAAAGCAAAAACCGCCTCAGAAGTGCCTCCGCGGGGGATTTGAAGAAAAATGCGATTTTTGCGATATGATTAATTGTAATAGAAAATGCGTTTTTAGTTTCAAATTGTAAGCAAATAACAAAAAATAGAAAAAATGTTAATTTTTTCTCACTTTGTTACTTTCAGGTCTTTTTTGACGGAAACTCTCTTTTTAGAGCAACATCGCTCCAAAGCCCAAAATTAGCAACAAAAGGTAGGCAATGAGTGTTGCAATATGGGGCCAACGGGCGAAAAAGAGGTGGGCAATAACTGCAAAGCCACTCGCAAATAGTGCATAGAAATAGGGGCTTGGGCTGTCGAGCAGAAGCATCAGCAGCGAGCCAACCACAATCAGCGTAAAGTGCCAATTAATCTTCTTCGGGCGGGTGCGCATACCTGCTCCCATAACCACCAACGACACCACAGCCAGTAGGACAATCAGCGTCATAAATGCCAACATCACCCCCTCGGGTAGCCTGTCGAGGGTAAACAATTCGGCGAGTCTAAACCTCTCGCCGCCAATCGCACCGAAAGTATCGGCGAGAGTAGTGCCGAAATCGACCCCAGCAAAGAGCCACCAGAGCCACGCGCAGAGCAGGGTGGGGAGGAGTGCTCCTGCCATACCTGCCACCCACTCGCGGGGAGTACGCTCATAGATGGCCATCATCAGGAGCGACAATGCCACAACGGGCAGTGCATTGGGGTAGAGGAGCGGTATGATACCTATCAGGAAGTAGCCCTCGAAGAGCGGAGCGAAGATAAGCGAGCGTTTGAAGCTGCGAATAAGTCGGCTCGACCCTGTCAGCAGAAGCGTGGCGGTGAGTTGTGGGATAATAGAGCCGGTCTGCACCGAGGTTGCTGTGGCGGCAATGGTGAAGAGCACCATAGGCACAAAGGAGCGCACAACAGAGGCCGAGTAGCGGGTGACGATACGTGCAGCGAGCAGTGAGTTGATGAAGACCAGCAGTGCGGCGACGATAGCCCCAAACAACGAGCCACTGCCACCCACAAGACTCTCCACCGCCTCGGCGGTAGGAGTGGCGGCGGCCACCACCTCGCGCTCACCGATAGTAGCACCCACGCCCACTGCGAGCAGGGCGGCCTCGGCGAGGAGTATCGTTGCGGCGGGTTGTTTGAGAATATCTATCTTCATTGCACTCTGTTTTCTAATACAAAAATAGTACTTTTTCGCCAAAGTTATTAATTTTGCTACTACAAACGCAGAATTGTATGTTACTCGATACATCATATATGAAAGGTGTGCTCGAAGCGGGGTGCGACGAGGCGGGGCGTGGGCCACTTGCGGGCCCTGTCTTTGCTGCGGCGGTGATTCTCCCCGATGGATTTGCCCACCCCCTGCTCGACGACTCGAAGAAGATGAGCGAGAAAAACCGTCTGCTGCTCCGCGATGTGATTATGGAGCAGGCGGTGGCGTGGGCAGTGGCGGAGGTGTCGCCCGAGGAGATAGACCAAATCAACATACTGCGTGCATCGTTCGAGGCTATGACGCGTGCGGTGGAGATGCTCTCGGTGCGACCTGAGCACCTCTTGATAGATGGCAACCGTTTCCGTTCGCGCCTCGATATCCCCTACCGATGCGAGGTGAAGGGCGACGGGCGTTTTGCCAACATTGCAGCCGCCTCGGTACTCGCCAAGACCTTCCGCGATGAGCGTATGGTGGCACTCGCCAAGGAGTATCCCGGCTACGGTTGGGAGCGTAACAAGGGGTATCCCACCCGTGAGCACCGTGAGGCTGTGGCACGGTTGGGAGTGACACCACACCACAGGCTCTCGTTCCTGCACCCAGCCGACCAACTGACACTTTTTTAATAACATAACCAATAATCATTAACCGTATGAAAAGAACTATCATTATGCTTGCTATGCTGTTTTCGGTAGCAGGTGTAGCAACAGCGCAGACCATCGACAGCCACATCGTTGAGGGTGGCGGTACAGGTCCTTACAAGGCCGAGATTGTAGCCGATGAGAGTCTGCCCGCATTTACCATCTATCGTCCGCAGAACCTGAGCAAGGTAGTGGCCGAGATAGGGAAACTCCCCCTGCTCCTCTATGGCAACGGAGGTTGTGCAAATAACAATGTAGAGATGCGACTGCTGCTCAGCGAGGTGGTGTCGCACGGATATATCGCCATAGCCATCGGCCCGTATGACGAAAAGAGTGCTGTGGAGCGTTGGAAAGAGGTGTTGCTCACCTCGTTCCCCGCAGGTAAGAAGGTTATCCTTGCCAATGGCGAGGAGTTTGTTGAGCCTACCGCAGAGCAGCGCGAGGAGATGATGCGCAAAGAGGCTGAAGCTCGTCGTGCCGCACAGCAGAGCGGTAATCAGGCTGCACCTCAGATCTATCTCAACACCACTGCCGACCAACTCTTGGAGGCCCTCAACTGGATTACCGACCGTAACGCCGAGGCAGGCTCGGAGTACTACCACTCTGTTGACCTCCATCGCGTAGCGGTGATGGGTCAGTCGTGCGGTGGCGCTCAGGCACTTGCAGTGTCGCACGACCCCCGAATCAGTACTACCATTATGCTCAACTCGGGTATCGGTAATATGACGATGGAGGGTGTCGATAAAGCCCAACTCGAAAATGTTGAGGTGCCTATGCTCTACCTGATTGGTGGCGAGGGCGATGTGGCATATCCCAACTCGAAACTCGACTACGAGCGCCTCAGCTCTATCCCCGTTGCGCTTATCAATACCCCCGACGGTCACTCGGGTACCTTCTACGAGAAGAACGGTGGTCCCTATGCCGAGGCTGTTACCCGTTGGCTCAATTGGCAGTTGCGTGGCAATAAGGCCGATGCGTCGATTTTCCTCGATGATGAGAGTCTGCGCGATTTTAACCCTACTTGGATAGGTATGCGTAAAAATTTTTAGGCGAGGAAGTTGTCTAACAAGGTGATTTCTTCGTTGCGCTCGCCCTCAAAATCCTCACATACGCCCAAGTATGCTGCGGTTTTTCGGGCTTCGCAAGCCTTGAAATCCCTCTTGTTATACAACTTCGAAAATATCGGTATGGCCTAACAAATCCGTTTGTTATACTACAATTTTGTGGGGCTGTCCTTCAAATAAAGAAGGGCAGCCCTTGTTGTTGTGTTGGGAGGAGGTGGAGGATTGGTGAAAAAACACAAAAATTGTGTAAAATTTTTTCGGGCAGTGTGTCAGTCTGTTAGGTTCAAAAACTTTCTAAAAAGTTAAGAAAATCGACAAAAGGACTTGACAAACCACTTTTTAGGTTGTATATTTGTTCAAAAATTTAGAAACAACTTAAAATAATTATTGGTTATGATACGTCAAGCCCTTATTAGTTCAATTGGTAGAAGTGCCGAGTCGCTCGGCTATCACTTCTACGCCCCCAATGCCTGCTCGCCCCGAGCAGCAGTGTCGCAGCTCCCTGCGGCAACCATCGCACCACTCCGCATAACCTCGACCGAGGGGCGCAAAGAGCCACACGTCACCTATCGTGTAGCACTCACACTCCTCGCACCCTCCGACTTTGCTGCGGGTGACCGCGAGGCGCTCTGGTCGGTGATGGAGCGTGATGCACTCACCATCTACCGTGCTATGGAGGATGTGGCAGTGGTGTGTGCCATCGGTGGCTTCTCGGCGACCCCCTCGTCGAAGCCACTCACCCGCTTCGGCGACTGCTCGCTCACCGCCGAGTTCGATGTGGAGGCCATCTTCTGTTTTGAATAATCAACTTAAAAAACCTATACGACTATGATAGAATTTCAACTACCCGACAACTACTCGTCGGCATTTACAGGCGCACTATACAAAGTAACCTCTGCTGAGAGTACTGCTCCCTATGTCGTTGAGGTGGTCAATAGCGACGTAGGCGAGACACTCGGCATACGTCGAGTGCAATACACCAACAACAATACACTAAACATCGGTCGCTACCTCAGCCGAGCGCTCAGCCCCCGCCCGATAGTGGGCAAGAGTGGCTTTACTGTGCCCGAGGGACGCGACGTTGGGGTACGCCTTATGGTGGGCGATACTCTGACCGACGAGCGCCGATTTACCTCCTCGCTCACCTCGCTCAGTGGCAACCGTCTGCTCTCGGCACTCACCGAGCGCACAATATCGGCAGGCCAGACCGACGAGATTGCCCTCTTTGCCGAGGCGGGCAGTGTGGAAATAGGAGTGGCATTCGGCGGTGAGGTTGAGGCCAAGAGGTTGGCACTCTACTCTCACAGTGGCGGGCTACTCTGCTACACATTGGAGGTGGAGAAGGTATTGGCACTGACCGACAACTCTTCGCTGCGCGACTTCCGAGTCTTGGTGAGCGTTGGTGGAGAGCACGTCGCCTCGATTCACTACCTGCTCCGTCAGCCCTCGGCACACAATGTACGTCTGGCGTGGCTCAACCCCTATGGGGCTATCGACCACTACACCTTCCACTCGCTCGGTCAACTGCTCCGCACCAACAAAGAGCGCATAGTGGGGGCAGATGGGGTGCGTGTGGTGCGCTCCGAGGGCCGATGGGAGGAGGTGCTCAGTAGTGGCTATCTGCCCGGGGCGGTGGCCAGAGTCCTCGCCAGCCTGCTCACCTCGCCCAAAGTGTGGCGCATCGATGGCGACGAGGTGGTGGCGTTAGATGTTACCGACGAGTCGATGACCATCAGCGATGGTGAGAGCCTGACCGCTATCAGAGTGGTGGTGCGTGATGCAGCCCCCCAACTCACCCAGCAATTTTAACAACCAACCAATCAACTTAACACTACACTATGGCATTATCACTCTACATTGACAATCGCCCTGCCGAGGTCGATAGCCTCACTCGACTCTCGCTGACCCTCACCCTCGGAGCGCTGACTGCCCTCGAAGAGAGTGCTGCGGGCTACACCAAGACCATATCCATACCCGCCACACCTCACAACCAGAGGTTGATGAATAGTAGCGACCAACTCCACGCACTGCCCCTCTTCGGTGCGGGCCGCCACATCGCCAGAGTGGAGATCGACGGATTTGTGCTCATCGAGGGGCCGATGCGACTCATCTCGGCCACCCGTGGCGAGGAGGAGCGATTTCGTTTCAACATCTTCGGTGCGGCGTGTGAGTGGATAGAGTCTGCGCAGCAGTCGCTCGCATCGCTCACCTTCGACTACAACCGCACACTCTCGCCTCAGACTGTGGAGGAGAGTTGGAGCGAAGAGGGTGTACCGGTGCGTTTCCTACCCGTGCGCCGCGACCTCTACACTGCCGAGCGAGAGCAGGGGCTGGATATCTATCCCCCTTCGCGAGTGCTGACTATGAGCGACTACCACCCCTTCCTCCACATCGCTACTCTGGTGGCGAAAATCTTCGAAGAGGCAGGCTACACCCTCTCGTCGAAGTTTATGGAGAGCCCTCTGTTCCGCAATCTCTATATGAGTGGTCGGTATGCGGAACGTGATGTGGCTCTGCTGGTTGCGGCGATGGAGTTCCGCGCCTCGCGCTACAAGGAGGCTTCGGCGGTGGCGGGTGCCGATGGCTACATCTACTGCACACCACTGACCAACTATCCTACGCTGGGCAACATTGTCGAAACTGCATCGGTGGCCTCGGTCGATGAGGAGGGCAACCGTGCCTTCGATGTCTATGACAATGGCGACTGCTTCGGCACTGACGACACGGGTAGGGTACGATTCAAACCTCTCGAAGAGGTGGAGATGAGCTTTAAGTACAACCTGCACTACCTGACCGACTACCGTATGGTGTCATCGACCCGACTTGCGGGATTTGACACTGTGCGATTCGACGATGACGATGTGAGAGAGTTCGAACTACTCAACACCTTCCCCGACCGTAAGAGTGAGATACTGAGCGGGATAGAGTATCGTGTGGTGGTATTCGATTACGCTATCGGCACTACCTACAAGCTCTATGGCCACGAGGTGTTACCCGACGGAACGACCAGCTCTGTGCTGCTTGCCACCTTCTCGTCGAGTGAGGCGACCTTCACGCACACCGCCTCGGCAAACCCTGTGCAGAACCTCTACTTGGTGGTCGGACAGATGGTCTATGGTGGCGATTGGGCGGTCTATAACAGCCACATCACCACTCGTGGCAGTCGCGAGGTACGAGTGTCGTTTGTGAGCCGCGTGCGCACCGTGAAGCCCACCGACCCCGCCTACTTCGACCTGATGCGATTTGAGGGAGGCAGCAGCGGTATGTCACTCACACTGCTCCCCACAACCACCATCACCCCCATCTTCAACCCTCACCCGGGAGAGGGAACGACGGTGGAGTTCGCCGACCTGACACGCCACGCCTGCTCGCGACTCGAACTGCTCGCTGCCCTCAGGCAGATGTTCAACCTACGCTTCTACACCGACGCAATCACCCGCACGGTGATAGTAGAGCCCAACGACGACTTCTACAACAGACGCATTGTGGATTGGAGCGACAAGGTTGACTATGCCTACCCGATTGTGGTCGAGGAGGTTGGACGTAACGCTCCGCGTGAAATAGTGTGGCGCTACCGCGAGGGCGATGGTGCGGTGGCACGCTACGACTCTGCCCACGGAGAGGTGTTGGGTAGTTGGTCGGCAGTGATAGGCAGTGCGATGGCCTCCACCACCCGCTCGTTGAGCATCAACCCGCTATTTACGCCCTCGCTGAGTGTTCCTTGTTCGCTCGATGGGTCACCATCGGTGCAACTTATCTCGGCGGGTGACCGACAGCAGTTGGTGCGTGGTGGCGAGAGCCTGAACTTCCCGATTAAGGTGGTTGGCTACACAGGTCTGCAACCTCTGCCCGAAGGCGAAAAGTGGGATTGGCCCTCCTACGGTGCAACCTATCCGCATCTTGCCTTCCACGCTCCGGAGCAGGGGTGGACTCTCGGATTTGAGGACTCCGACGGTGTGGAGGGTCTGCACACCTATTGGGATTCGACGGTGGAGAGGCTCAGCCGAGCGCGTAGGGTGACACTCTACCTCCATCTGAGCCCTACGGATGTGGAGCCTGTTGCAATGCCCGACCGACTTGCATACGACTTCCGCGCACTCTATCGCCTGACGATAGATGGTGAGCCGGCACTCTACCGATTGGAGGAGATTTGCGACTACAACCCCGACGCTCCGTCGGTCAAGTGTAGGTTTGTGCAACAAGTAGATTAACAACCTTTTAGCAACCTATCAGACTATGGAAACAACAACAATCTACTCCTCGCACGCGGCGGGGAGTGTGGAGGTCGCATCCTCTGTCGAGAGGGGTGGTATGGTCATCGATAGCCCTATCCCGAGTGGCGACACCCCGAGTGTGGAGGCGCACTCACAAGGTAAGGATATCGTGCTCCACCTGACTCTGTCGCAACTCAGCGAAGCGATAGCTGCCGCACTCGGCTCAGTGAAAATCTATGTACTCGAATCGGATATCAGTGAGGCACAGCGAGCGGTGCGTGCAGTGGTCGAGGAGAGCCAATTTTAACACAAGTGAACTATGAACAATTTTGACAAAGAGTTGGTAGAGATTGTCGCACGCTCACTGCCCCCGAAGGCCACACCTGCCGATGTTATAGGGTGGCTAGCTCGGCAAGGAGTGACCAATAATACCTCCGCCCGCCGATTGGTGATAAAGGAGTATGTGGATAGGCGATTCGCAAGCGGTAAGTGCAGCAAGGCCGATGCCCTCTTCGAGGCGGCCGACCACTTTGGGTGCTCCGAGTATATGGCGCGCAACTACTACTACAACTAATTAGCGAAAGAGAAGATGAAAAAGAAGAGAGAAGGAATCAGAGTCCGCGCCGGACTGTTTACCCTGACGGTCGATATCGAGGGTACTATCGGAGTGCCGGAGTCGGAACAATTTGAAAATGAGGATGAACGAGTGGCGACCTACGAGAAGTTTCGAGGGGTGCTCGACCGTATCCGCCAGAGCAACGCCCGCCATATTGTGGTCAATATCCGCTCCACGGGTGGCGATGTGGAAGATGCTCTGCTCATCTACGACGCACTATGTGAGTCGGGCTGCAAGGTGACCACGCGCTGCTATGGCTATACCGCCTCGGCAGCCACCATCATCGCCCAAGCCGCCTCGAAGGGACGCCGACAGGTATCGGCAGGGTCGCTCTATCTGGTCCACCGCTGCCACAGCCTCTGCGAGGGCAATGTGGAGGAGTTGGACTCGGCGCGTAACCTGCTCGAAGAGAGCGACAAACGACTTGCTGCCATCTATGCCTCCCGCTCAGCCCGCTCGGTGGAGGAGATGTTGGCGCTGATGAGCGAAAATGGTGGTCGTGGCAGGTGGCTCTCGCCCGATGAGGTGGTGGCGCAGGGACTTGCCGACAAGGTGATAGGCTCCAAGCGCGACGAGCAGGGTGGGGCGATGGCGAGTGTGGTGCTCGACCAAAATCTGCCACCAATACCCACCGATACCCCTCCTGCTGAGTCGGAGGCGATGCAGGGCAAGGGCTTCTTCGAGGCACGAGCCACGAGTGTCGCCCCTGTCGAAGACCCCTCACCAACCGAGCGTAGGCTCTCGGCAAACCAATTAGCCTACCAAAACGATGCACAAATCATTAGTGACCGTTAGGTCGAAAATTAACATTATTAAAAAAACTTAAAAACTGTAAAACTATGTCGAAAATTGAAACAATCAAGAGTTACACCGGTCAGGATTTGGAGAACATCTTTTTCCGCCCTATGTTGACAGGTCCCAGCGCCGAGGAGATGGGTATCAAGGTGATGTACAATATGCCTGTGCCCACTGTGCTTCACTTCTGGAAGCGTTCGGGCGACGTGTTGCAGAAGTTCGATAAGGCGGGTTGGAGTGGCTCGGCAGCAGCGCAGAAGTTCCAGAAGACTATGGAGTTGAAGCGTGTGAAAGCCGAGGTTGGTTACTCCGCCGAGGACTACTTCTCGATGGTCTATGAACTTATCACCGCCAGCCCCAATGTCAATATGGAGGACCTCTCGGGTACCGAGTTGGAGGCTGCCGAAACCGCTCTCTTCAAGCAGGATATTGCCGAGGGCATCCGCTCCACTATGTGGCTGGGTAATACCGAGCGCTACTCCTTCTGCAACACCTTCGACGGTTTCTTGAAGCACCTGACCGCTGACCTCGTTGCGGGCGAGAGAGCTATCCGCACCTTTGGTTACAGCCGCAGTGGTGATAAGTGGGCATCGTCGCTTCTGGCCAAGATGTGGTCCTCATCGACCGACCAGTTGAAGAACCTCAAAAGCGAGGGTAATCTGGCCTTCTTCGTAAGTTCCGACGTCTATGCCCAGTACGAGAACGAGCTCGACGGTGCTGACTACGAGGCAGCCTACATCGCTCGTCAGGATGGTCGTCAGCAGCTCCACTATCGCGGTATCCCCGTTATCGATGTGCAGCTCGCAAGCTACTACGACTACTATGAGGATCTGCCCACCACCTTTGCGCTCCTCACCGACCGTCGCAACTTGGCATTGGCTGTCAACACCAGCGACTTCCCCGGTACCGAGGTGAAGATGTGGTACAACCCCGACCAGATGGAGAATCGCCAGCGTGCGGTATTTATGGCGGGCTGCGACTACCTGATGCCCGAGTTGGTAACCTTTGCCATCTGCACCTCCCTCGATGTTGATGTGCAGTTGGAGGATAACACTGCCATCATCAACTTCGAGCCCGACGATATTTACAGCATCCGCAAGGTGAATATCCAGCTTTATAGTGGTGGTAAGCCCTATGGTGAGAAGATCAATATCGACGGTATCGACGTATCGGGCGAGTATACCTACGAGTGTGACGACCTGACCGAGGTATCGGTTATCGTCTATTACCACAATGGCACGGTGACCGACACCCGCTACCGTAATTAGTTATGGCATTGAGCGGATTTGCCCGTGCGTGCGCAAGGCGTAGCGGCGGGATAGAGAAGATAGGTCTGCTGCGCAGTTCGGACATCGTGTCGGTGGGCTACGATGCTCAGGCTGATGCCTTCACCGCCCTCACTCTCGCTCCGCAGGCTGCTGTGGCGGTCTATGAGTTCGACGAGGATAGTGCCGAGTATAGCGAGGCACACCGTCGCACCAATGGCTCCTACTCCGTGGAGCACCGACTCACTATGGCGCTCGGCCGATTCGACAGTCGCTCCCGCGAGGCGGTCGAGGAGATAGCACTCTCGTCGGAGTGTGGTGTGGTGGCTGTGGTGCGTGTCACCTCAGGCGAGGAGTTCCTCGTGGGCTACTCCTACGAGTTTGGCGGTGAGCGTCCGCTCCGATTGGTGGCGGGCGAGGCAACCACAGGGGCTAAGCCCTCCGATGCTACCCGTCGAGAGATAACACTCGGCTCGGTGGATACCTCATCGGCGAGATTGCTGGCTCAGTCACTGCTCTAATAGAAAATGTTCCCCAAGAGGGAGAGCCCTCCGCAGGACTCTCCCTCTACTTTTAAAAACAGAAATAGAATATGGACAATAATAAGAAACTAAACTACTCGGCACGCCTCTTCACCCCTCGCGCATCTATTCACAACCCCTTTGTGCCGACAAGTAAGAGTGTTGCCGACAACCGCTTCTGGCGTTGGGGCGACGACAACCTCTTCCCCGTGGCACTCAGCCTCTTGGCGCGACAGAGTACCACCCATCGCCGCATCATAAACGACAAGGCGGACTACATATCGGGCAAGGGGCTCACCTGCGAGGAGAGCGCACCCCACACCGCTGCCCTCATCAAGCGTGCTAACCCCGAGGGCGACTCGCTGCGCAGTGTGCTCAATCGTCTGGCGATGGACAAGGCGCTCTTCGGCAACGCCTTTGTCGAGGTGGTGACCGACTCGGAGCGTACCTTCCTGGCTCTCTTCCACCAAGATGCCTCGCGCTGCCGACTCTCGCGCGACGGAGCGGGGGTGCTGCTCCACCACGATTGGAGTCGCCCCTCGTCGGGCGAGATGAAGTATCTGCCACTCTTCCCCGCCTTTGCCGAGGGTGACGATGGCAAACTCCATTCCATAATCCACTACAAAGATTACGAGCCTATGTTCTCGCACTATGGCGTGCCGCCCTACATTGCGGGTTTGGGCGTCTCGACAATCGCTTACAAGACAGACCGTTGGAATATCTCCCGACTGGATAACTCCTTCCAACTTTCGGGTGTGATGATGCTCGACGGAGGTGTCGATAACGACGAGCAGGCCGAGGAGTTGATGCGCTCGGCGCAGCGTAAGTTTGCAGGAGAGCCGGGGCAGGTGATGTTTATGATTAAGGATTGTGCCGAGGGCGACTCTTCGCGCTTTATCCCCATAGCCTCGACCAACGAGGGCGATTGGCGCGACCTGCACGACCAAGCCACAGGCGATATTGTGGTTGCTCACTCGTGGTTTCGCTCGCTCAGTGGTCTGGACTATGGCAGTGGCTTCGACTCGGAGCGCATCATACACGAGTATGAGGTTGCGCTCAATACGGTAATCCTCGGCGAGCAGGCCGAACTATTGGAGCCTATAAAGGAGGCTATTGCGCTGGTTTGGGGCGAAGATGCATCGTCGCTCACGGTGATAAATCAGCCTCCCTCGCGCAGCAAGCCACTCTATATGAAGGTGTGGGAGGCAAGGCGTGCCGACGGGTTGGAGTACGACCCCGAGGACCCCGAACAGCAACTCTATGTGGCACAGGTAACTAAGTATGGACTTCAAAATGTGGATTAACCTATGGACAAGTTGATGATTACTGCCGACGAGGTGGTGGCTCTCGCCTTTGGTGGCGATGCTCACCTCGACCGAGCAAAGATAAGCGATGCGACGATTCTGGCGGCGCAGACCAAGTTTGTGCGCCCCGTGCTGGGCGGAGTGTGCGATAAACTGACGAGTGCGCCATACGCTAACTTTATCAAGGAGTGGGTAAAGTTGTCCCTTGCCCTCTATGTGAAGTGGCTGCTGATGCCCGAACTGCTGGTGGAGATTGGTGCGTCGGGTGTGGTGGTGCGCTCCTGCGAGGATTATGTGGGTGCTTCGCCTGAGGAGTTGAGGTTGTTGATGCAACGTCTGCGCTCCGAGGCCGATGCGCTGATGGATAGGGCGGTCGAGGAACTCGACAAAAACCCCACGCTCTACAAAGAGTATGACCCACACGACAATGTGCGCAACCGCACTCGAATAGTAGGTGGGGTTATTATTTAACAAACAGACTTAAAAATGAGAAAGTTATGAAAGAGATAATCGAACAGAGATGTTTAAAAATTGTAAGTGGGGTGGTGGCGGGATGTGCAGGGCTGCTTGCTCCCGCGGTGCCGCTGATGATTGCCGCCCTGACCTTTATGGTAATCGACTTTCTGACGGGAGTGCTTGCCGACCGACGAATAGCCCGCAGCGAGGGGCGGGTGTGGCACTTCGAGAGTCGCCGAGCGTGGCGCAGTGTGCGTAAGGTGTCGTTGGTGATGGTCGGTATTGTGATGGCCTCGGCACTCGACGGTCTGCTCGGCGGGGTGCTACCCGTGGAGTTGGCAAAACTATATACGGGTTTTGTCTGTGGCGTGGAGTTTTGGAGCTACCTCGAAAATGCCTCGGTGCTATCGGACAAAAAGCTCTTCTGCTCGCTCCGCCGATTGGTGGGTGACCGTCTGGAAAGGGCTGTGGGTGAAGAATTTAATATGTGTCGAGATGAGCAGCCGAGGGTTGAGGAATAACAACCCGGGCAATATACGTCGCTCGGGTGGCGTTCTCTATCGTGGCGAAACTGAGGGTGCGGACAAGGAGTTCCGCACCTTCACCGCCCAACGATGGGGTTTTCGCGCGATTTTCGTTCTGCTTCATACCTATCGCTTGCGCTACGGTATTTGCACCATCGCCGAGGCGATAGAGCGCTGGGCACCACCTACGGAGAACAACACCGCTGCCTACATTGCTGCGGTGGAGAGGCTTGGCGGTCGAGGTCGAAGTGTGCCCTACGACACACTCGCGGAGGAGGATATGGTGCCGATAGTGGCGGCAATTGCGCGCGTGGAAAATGGCAGCGAGGCCGACTCCGACGAGTTGCAGGCGGGGTGGAGGCTCTTCGCCGATGACTATCGGCGATAGACGATGCGGAAAAATGTGTCGAAAAATTGGGAGTTCGGCCGAATTGTTCTATCTTTGCGGCGTGGAACGATTTGGCCGCTTGCAGACCACGTTAAAAAAGTGCTAAAATGCATCTCTTTTACGAGTGCTCATCTCTGAGTATGGTCAGATGCCGACACGCGCAAAACCCAATCGACTTCCCAAACAGATTTGTAATAACAGATTAAAAAGGAATAGAATATGAGTTTTTTGTTTACTTCCGAGTCGGTGTCTGAGGGACACCCCGATAAGGTCTCGGATCAGATTTCAGATGCAATTCTCGATGAGTTTCTGCGCCACGACTCTTCGTCGAAGGTGGCGTGTGAGACTCTCTGCACAACAGGTTTGGTTATGGTGGCAGGCGAGGTGCGCTCCTCGGCTTATGTAGATGTTCAGGAGGTGGCACGTCGCGTTATCAACCGCATAGGCTACACCAAGAGCGAGTACCAATTCGATGGTAACTCGTGCGGTATCCTCTCGGCTATCCACGAGCAGTCGTCGGATATCAACCGCGGTGTGGTACGCGAAGAGGAGAGCGAGCAGGGCGCTGGTGATCAGGGTATTATGTTCGGCTATGCCTGCAACGAGACCCGTGAGCTGATGCCCGCAACACTGATGTTGGCACACGTTATCCTGAAAGAGTTGGCTGTAATCCGCAGAGAGGGCAAAGAGATGACCTACCTCCGTCCCGATGCCAAGAGCCAGGTGACTATCGAATACGACAACGAGGGTAACCCCCAGAAGGTACATACGATTGTGGTTTCGACCCAGCACGACGAGTTTATCGTGGCGGGTGAGGGTCGCAGCGAGGCTGAGGCCGAGGCTCAGATGGCTGCTATCATCAAGGAGGATGTCCGCACAATACTTATACCGCGTGTCAAGGCGCGCTTGGAGCGTGCGGGCGACAAACTTGCCGAGCTGATTGGCGAGGAGTATATCCTCCACGTCAACCCCACAGGTAAGTTTGTGATTGGTGGCCCTCACGGTGATACCGGTCTGACAGGTCGCAAAATTATTGTCGATACCTACGGTGGTCGTGGTGCTCACGGTGGTGGTGCATTCTCGGGTAAGGACTCCTCGAAGGTGGACCGCTCGGCAGCCTACGCCGCACGCCACATTGCCAAAAACTTGGTGGCAGCAGGTGTTGCCGACCGTATCTTGGTGCAGCTCTCCTACGCTATTGGGATTGCTCAGCCGCTCAGCATCTTTGTCGATACCTACGGTACTTCGCACGTCGGCGTGAGCGATGGCGAGATTGCCGAGATGATTGGTGGCGCATTCGACCTGCGTCCCCACGCCATTGTGAAGCGTTTCGGCTTGAAGAATCCTATCTTCGAGGCTACCGCATCGTATGGCCACTTCGGTAACCGTCCCTACACTCAGGCTGTTACCGTCTATGACGAGCAGGGCAACGCCTCGACCCGCGAGGTGGAGTTCTTCGGCTGGGAGCGACTCGATGAGGTGGAGAATATGAAGAGTCTCTTCTCGCTTGCATAACCCTAAGAGGTGTGAATATAATTATTGCCCGACTCTCTTGGTCGGGCAATTTTTTTACCCTATATTTGCCTAATAAGTGAATAATATAGAATAAGATGGAAAAGTTTATGCTTTCGCGCGGTGTGGCTCTGATGGTGAGCGATAGTGGTGGCGAGTTGCCCGCTATGCTCCTGCTGCACGGTTATCTCTCCTCGGGCGATGTCTTCGATGGGCTGACCGCAAAACTCAAAAAGAGTTACCGAGTAATCACCCTCGACCTGCCCGGAGCGGGTATCTCGGAGGTGGTGAGCGAGGTGCACACTATGGAGTGGTTGGCCGATGTGGCGATAGGTGTCTTGGAGAGTTGTGGCGTGGAGCACGCAACGGTGGTGGGTCACTCGATGGGTGGCTATGTGGCGTTGGAGATTCTGCGTGCCCGCCCCGAGATGGTCGATAGGTTGGTGCTGATGCACGCCCTGCCCACTGCCGACAGCCCCGAAAAGCAGGCTGAACGAGAGCGAGAGTTGAAGGTGCTGGCAGACGGAAAGAAGGACGTGCTTGCCCACCTTGCCCCCGAATGGTCGTTTGCCCCGCAGAACCGCAAGCGTATGGCCGAGGAGATTGAGGCGATGGCCGAGCGCATAATACTCACCGACGATGAGGGCGCAATGGCGCAACTGCGTGGCCTCTTGGCGCGTGGCGACCAGAGCAGTGTGCTCAGCGAAAAGGCTGTGCCACTCTGCTTTATCCTCGGTCGTCACGACAGTCGTGTCACCCCCGAGCGTGCCGAGGCTGTGGTGGCCGATTACCCTGCTGCCGAGGTGGTGTGGCTCGAAGAGTCGGGACACTTCGGCTTCCTCGAAGAGCCCGAAAAGGTGGCAGAGGTACTACTCGAAAAATAATAACACTACAAACATATCAAACTATGAAGAGATTATTGACCCTTTTAGCTTCGTGTGCGCTCATCAGTGCATCGGCACAGACAGTATCGTCGCCCGATGGCGATGTGAAGGTTAGTTTCTCGCTCTCCCAGAGCGGGCGACCCACCTACTCGATTGACTATAAACATCACAAAGCGGTATTACCCAGCGGTTTAGGTGTACGCACCAAGCAGGGCGATATGGTCGAAGGCTTTGAGATTACCGATATCACCAACTCCTCATTCGACCAGACTTGGAGTCCCGTGTGGGGCGAGAATTCCACTATCCGCGACCACTACAACGAGATGGCAGTGGCCCTGCGTCAGAAAGAGAGCGGCCGAGAGATGATAATCCGCTTCCGCGTCTATGACGATGGCGTGGGCTTCCGCTACGAGTGGCCCGAGCAGCGCGGACTCACCTACTTCGTGGTGACCGACGAGGTGACAGAGTTTGCGATGAGTGGCGACCACAACGCCTTCTGGATTCCGGGCGACTACGACACCCAAGAGTACGACTACACCGAGTCGCACCTCTCGGAGATACGCGCACTGATGCCCAAGGCGGTGACACACAACGACTCACAATTCGTATTCTCGCCCACAGGTGTTCAGACCGCCTTACAGATGAAATCGGCCGAGGGCCTCTACATCAACATCCACGAGGCGGCGCTGGTCGATTACTCCTGTATGCACCTCGACCTCGACGACAAGAAAATGGTGTTCCGCTCGCAGCTCACCCCCAATGCTCAGGGCGATATGTGCTACATCTGCGCTCCCTGCCACACCCCGTGGCGCACGGTGACCGTGACCGACGATGCACGCGAGGTACTCGCCTCGAACCTGATACTCAACCTTAACGAGCCTTGTGCTCTGGAAGATACGTCGTGGATTAAGCCCGTGAAGTATATGGGCGTATGGTGGGAGATGATTACCAATGCCAGCAGTTGGAACTATACCGACGTCCCCGCAGTCGATATCGAGAGTTTCGACTACACCAAGGCCAAGCCCAACGGTCGCCACGGTGCCAACAACGAGAAGGTACGTCGCTACATCGACTTCGCCGCCGAGCACGGTTTTGACCAGCTCTTAGTTGAGGGTTGGAATATCGGTTGGGAGGATTGGTCGGGCAAGTCGAAGGAGAATGTATTCGACTTTGTTACCCCCTATCCCGACTTCGACCTCCCCGCATTGCAGGCCTACGCGCAGAGCAAGGGGATACGTCTGATGATGCACCACGAGACATCGTCGAGCATCCGCAACTACGAGCGTCGTATGGACGAGGCGTACCAATTTATGGTTGACAATGGCTACAACGCAGTAAAGAGCGGCTACGTGGGTAATATAATCCCTCGCGGTGAGCACCACTACGGTCAGTGGCTCAACAACCACTACCTCTACGCCATCAAGAAGGCGGCCGACTACAAGATTATGGTCAATGCCCACGAGGCAGTGCGCCCCACAGGCCTCTGCCGCACCTATCCCAATATGATTGGCAACGAGTCGGCGCGTGGCACTGAGTACCAGGCATTTGGCGGTACGAAGCCCCACCACGTTACCATATTGCCCTTCACCCGTTTGCAGGGTGGCCCGATGGACTTCACCCCCGGTATCTTCTGTATGGACCTCTCGACATTTGCCCCCAATGGCTCAAAGGTGAACAGCACGCTTGCCAACCAGTTGGCGCTCTACGTAACTATGCCCTCGCCATTGCAGATGGCAGCCGACCTGCCCGAGCACTACGCCAAGTATATGGACGCATTTGAGTTTATCAAGGAGGTGGCAGTAGATTGGAGCGAGAGTCACTACCTGTTGGCCGAGCCCGGCGACTACATCGTGGCAGCGCGCAAAGCCAAGGAGAGCGACGAGTGGTTTGTGGGTGGTGTGACCGACGAGAACGAGCGCACCGTAGAGGTCGATTTCAGCTTCCTGCCCAAAGGCGAGAAGTTCGAGGCTACCTTCTATGTTGATGGCAAGGATGCCCACTACGCTACCAACCCCGAGTCGTACGACATCTACACCAAGAAGGTCGATGCCAAGAGCACGATGAAACTGCGTATGGCAGCAGGCGGTGGCTTCGCTATCAGCATCAAACCCGTGAAATAATGACTATTACACAATTAACATACTAAAACACCAAAAACAATCAAACTGTTATGAGAAAATTTTTCTTCGCGGCGCTCTCCGTTGCCGCATCGCTTCTGATGATGAGCAGTTGCTCCAAAGAGCCTGTCAAAGAGGAGATTCGTAATTGGGTATGGGTGACTCCCCACCTTTGCGAGGGTGAGGCCGAGTGGACCGAGTTGCTCACCTCCTACAAAGCCGCAGGCATCGACGCAGTATTGGTCGAGAACGAGATACCAGAAGGTATCTTCGCCGCAGGCGAGAAGAGTGGGGTGGAGATACACCTCTGGTGGTGGTGCGTGAACCGTCGTGGCGACGAGGAGGCGCACAAGCACCCCGAGTGGTTCGCGGTGAACAAAAATGGCCTCTCCTGCTACGACAATCCCCCGTACGTCGATTACTACAAGTGGGTGTGTCCCTCGCAGCCCGAGGTGCAGGAGTATCTCCTCCGACGCTTCGAGGAGGTGTGTCAGATAGACTCGCTCAAAGGTGTGAGCCTCGACTATGTGCGTTACTCCGACGCCATACTCCCCATAACCCTGCAACCTAACTATGGTATTGTACAAGACAAGGTATATCCCGAGTGGGACTACTGCTACTGCGACTACTGCCGCGAGGAGTTCAAGCGACTGCACGGTATCGACCCGATGGAGATCGACGAGCCCTCGGAGCACGAGGAGTGGATGCGTTGGCGTTGGGACTCGATAACCAAGGTGGTAAACCAGATGGTGGAGATAGCGCACCGCTACGGTAAGACCATCACCGCCTCCGTATTCCCCACACCCGAGATGTCGCGCGAGATGGTACGTCAGGACTGGTCGGCGTGGAACCTCGACTATGTCCTCCCGATGATGTACCACAACTTCTACGCCGAAGATATCAATTGGATAGGCGACTGCGTAGAGGAGAGTCTCACCGAGGTCGACTACCCCGTATATGCCGGTATTATGATGGGCCGCGATGCTGACCCTCAGCAGATTGTCGATATCTACAACATAGTACGTGAGCGCGGTGGCGCAGGTGTGAGCGTATTCTCAGGTGGCTCGTTCAGCCCCGCGCAGCGCGAAGCACTCGGTCGTCGTATGGCCGAATAGCCCCTTCCCCTATGCGCAGATTACTTATCGCAACTATCGTCCTACTCCTTAGCGGGCACTGCCTGGCGCAGTCGCCCGCAAGGCTCGTAGTGCCCCACATACAAGCATCACTCGGCGAGGAGTGGTGGCACGACATTGAGCAGGCAATGGATGACAACGAGGTCCTATTCGTACCAATAGACAAGGTGGGTTGGCCCGAGGAGTACCCCTACGCCCCGCAGGTGCAGTTCCGCATAGCATACACCGACACCGAGATACTCCTCCAATATGACGTGGTGGAGCAGGGCATAAGGGCTACCTACGCCACAGACAATGGGGCGCGGCCCTACACCGACTCCTGCGTGGAGTTCTTCATATCACCCAACGCCGACTCACTATACTACAACCTCGAATTGACCTGCATAGGCGTGGCTACCTTCGACGGTGGACCACTCGGCGGTGACCGCCCACGGGCTGGTAGCGAGGTGATGCGACAGATACGTCGTCACTCCACACTCGGCAACCAACCACTCGGCGAAACAACCGACACCACACATTGGCGACTCACAATAGCAATGCCACACGCACTAATCATACCCGACGGTGAAGAGATAAGCGGCCGCACAATGCGCGCCAACTTCTACAAATGCGGCGACGCAATGACCAAACCACACTACCTGAGCTGGTCACCCATCAACCACCCCCGCCCCAGCTTCCACCAACCTGCACAATTCGGGTATCTGTATTTTGAGTAGTTTGTTTTGCCCGCTTTTCGTAAAAAGCGGGACCAAAAACTTCTTGCGAAAAACTTCGTTTTTCTTCGTTTGAGTTTGCGGATTTAGGAATAACTTTGCAGTTATTACGATACAAAATAGATATAGGGAAGTTCAAGTAAACTTGACTTCCCTATATCTATTTTCCATCGTACTCTCTTCGAGAGTATCCCCTAAACCCGAAAACAAAAATTGTTACACAATA
>JAFXAY010000065.1 GCA_017521965.1 Tidjanibacter sp.
AATTCCCATAATTCCCATAATTCCCTAAACTCCCTAAGTTCCCTAAACTCCCTAACACTCCCTAAAAAAGCCAGAGAAGAACTCGATGTTCTTCTCTGGCTTATCATTTTGAATTATTATAATAGGTATTACTTTTTCTCTTCGGAGGGTTTGTTGGTGTAGTTCATCAGTTCGGCTTTGAGTTCGGTGGCCGAGAGGCCGCTATTCACCTTGCCCTCGTGGGCAATAGACACGGTGCCTGTCTCCTCCGACACCACAACGACCACTGCATCGCACATCTCGCTTAGTCCAAGAGCCGCTCTATGGCGCATACCGAACGACAAGGGCACCTCGCTCTGGGTGGAGGGCAGTACGCACTTGGCGGCAACAATCCTGCTGCCGGTGATAATCACCGCGCCATCGTGCAGGGGGGAGTTCTTGAAGAAGAGGTTTTTGATCAGTGAGGTCGAGATTACAGCGTCAATCTTCACGCCTGTCTCCACAATATCTCCCAGAGGTTGCGACTGGGTAAGGACAATCAGCGCACCCGTCTTAGAGGCCGACATATCCTCACACGCGCGCACGATGGGGTCGATAACCTCGCTGTGTTGTTCGTGTGCGGTTTGTCCCAAGAGGCGGCGGAAGAGTGGGTTGCGGTTGCTCGACTGTTCGCCAAAGCCCTTCAAGAAGCGGCGAATCTCGGGCTGGAAGATGATAAAGATAGCAATCAGTCCGACGCTTGTGACGCTGCTAAGTATTGCCGAGAGCATCTCCATATTGAGTGCTTTGACCACCACCAGAATCACATAAATCATTATCAGTCCGACCATAATACTTGTGGCCTGACTGCCCTTGATAAACTTATAGACATAGTAGAGTAGGAGTGCCACCAGCACTATATCCACAATATCTATTATGTTCATTTCAATAAATCCCATACCTAAATCCTCATTTGCTCCCCAAAACTAACAAAAAAAAAGAGTTCCGCCAAACGGGTTGGCGGAACTCCTATGAAATTTCTCCTTAATGGAGATTATTTCTTCTTATTGTTCTCTTTCTTCATCAAGTCGTAAGCCACGGGAGTAGCGATGAAGATCGAAGAGAGAGTACCGATAATCACACCGAACATCAGCGCGAATACGAAGCCACGGATAACTGCACCACCGAACAAGAAGATCGAGAGGAGAGTTACGAAGGTGGTACCCGAAGTGTTGATAGTACGCGACAGGGTAGCATTTACTGCGTAGTTGATGTTGTCGCGCATCGAACGCTTGGGATAGAGCGATGCGTACTCACGGATACGGTCGAAGATAACCACCTTATCGTTGATCGAGTAACCGATGATAGTCAGAATAGCTGCGATGAACGACTGGTCAACCTCCATAGTGAAGGGCATAATGTTCTTCAAGAGCGAGAAGATACCGATGGTGAGGAAGGTATCGTGTGCCAAAGCCACAACGCTACCTGCACCCCACTGCCACTTGCGGAAGCGGATGATGATGTAAAGACCGATTGCCAAGAGCGAGAAGATAACTGCAATAAATGCATTGCGGGTTACGTCGTGTGCTACGCTCGGACCAACCATATCGGCCGAAATGATACCGTTGGGGTTGGTAGCGGTCGAGGTGAACTCCTCGATGGTGATATCGTTATTGTAGAGGGGCGACAGAGCCTCGAAGAGCAGACCCTCTACCACTGCGGTAGCGTCGTCGCTCTGGTCGTCGTACATATACTGGGTAACGATACGCATCTGGTTAGCGTCGCCATACTGCTTAACCTCTACCGACTTGCTGTCAGCGTCGCCCTCGGCAGCCTCGAATACCTCAATCAGGTTCGAGCGAACCTCGTCGGCAGTTACCTCGCGGTCGAAGCGTACTACGAAGGTACGACCACCCGAGAAGTCAACACCACGGTTCAGACCCGAGGTGAACAACGACACGGTCGAGATGAGCAACAGAACAGCCGAAACGATATAAGAAACCTTGCGGATTTTGAGGAAGTCAATCTTGGTGTTCGAGAGGAAGTTCTCGGTCCACTTGTTCGAGAAGCGAATCTTCTTACCCTTGCTCAGACGAGCCTCGAAGATGAGGCGGGTGATGAACAACGAGGTGAACAACGAGGTGAGGATACCGATGATAAGGGTGGTAGCAAAGCCCTGAACGGGACCTGTACCGAAGATGAACAGCACGATACCGGTGATGATGGTGGTGATGTTCGAGTCGATAATTGCCGACATAGCGTTGCGGTAACCCTCGCTGATAGCAAGGCTCAGACCCTTACCTGCACGCAACTCCTCCTTAACACGCTCGTAGATAATAACGTTTGCATCCACTGCCATACCCAGAGTCAGCACGATACCTGCGATACCGGGCAGGGTGAGGACTGCACCAAACGATGCGAGTACACCGAAGAGGAAGAATACGTTAACTATAAGTGCGATATTTGCGCTCAGACCTGCGGTGTTGTAGAAGAACAACATATAGAGCAGTACGAGAACGAACGCCAAGATGAAGGAGATAACGCTCGAATGGATACTCTCAGCACCCAGGGTAGGACCTACTACGGTATCCTGAATGATGCGTGCGGGAGCGGGCAATTTACCCGACTTCAACACGTTAGCCAAGTCGATAGCCTCTTCGAGGGTGAAGTTACCCGAAATCTGCGAGCTACCACCGGTAATCTCGCCATTTACAACGGGTGCCGAATATACGAAACCATCGAGTACGATAGCGATGCAACGACCTACGTTGTCACCGGTCATACGAGCCCAAGTGCGGGCACCCGATGCGTTCATATTCATACTTACCACGGGGTTGCTGCGCTCGTCGTAGTCCTGACGTGCATCAGCCACTGCACCACCGTCCAGAGGTGCCATACCGTCGCGGGTGTTAGCCTTGATGGCGTACAACTCGAAGAGAGTCTCAGCCTCGTCGATAGCCTTAACGCCCCACATCAGACGCAAGTCGCGGGGGAACAACGAACGTACCTGAGGAGTATTCAGGTAGGAGTTCACAGCAGCGGTATCGTACGAGTAAGCGTGACCTACGATAGGGCCGGTAGCCAGCTGACCGGTAGCGGTAGCGGCGGGGCTAAGACGCGAGAAGAGGGGGAACTGCTCCTCCATCTGCTCGGTAGCAGCACTGTTATCGGCAGCCTCCAACTCGGCAACGATGTCGGTAGCCTCGGTAGCCTCCTCGACAGCCTCCTCGGTAGCCTCGATAGCGCCGGCAGCGTTGAGCTGACGAATCATCTCGTTAGCCTGCTCGAAGTAGGGATATACCTCAGTGTTGTCGTATGTAGCCCAGAACTCCAACGATGCAGTACCCTGCAAGAGCTTACGTACACGCTCGGGCTCCTTAACGCCGGGCAACTCAACCAAGATACGACCTGCCTCCAAACGCTGGATGTTGGGCTGGGTCACACCAAAGCGGTCGATACGGTTGCGGAGTACGTTGAACGAGTTCGAGATAGCGCTCTCGCTCTCCTCGCGCAATACCTGCTCAACCTCTGCGTTGGTGCTGGCGGGGGTCACCTTATCCTTCAACTCCTGATTGTTGAAGATGTAGGAGAGCTGACCACCATTCGACAACTGCTCGTAGCTATCCACGAAGAGGGTGATGAAGTCGCTGGTCGAGTTCTTCATCTGCTCGCGAGCCTGAGCCATTGCCTGGTTGAATACGGGGTCGGTGCTGTTGTTCGACAGAGCACGAACTACGTCCTCTACCGAGATCTCCAACATCACGTTCATACCACCCTTCAAGTCAAGACCGAGGTTGATCTCTTTCTCCTTAACCGATTTGTAGTTAAATTTGGCGATTCCGATGTTGTAAACGGTCTCGGACTTCACCGAATCAAGATAGTGCTGCTCCTTAGCCTCCTGCTCCTCAGCGGGGAACTGTGCGGCATAGGCAGCGGCCTTTTTCTCCACGCGCTGTGCTACATAGGTAAACGACAGCTGATAGAGGCACGCAATACCCAAGAGTACTGCAATGAATTTGATTAAGCCTTTATTCTGCATTTTGTTAGTTAATTATGTTATTGAATTTATTATAGTTCATCTGCAATAGCCCGCAAAGATATATAAAATAATTAGAATAGCCAATTTTTAGATACATTTAAATAATAAAAGGCGGCCCCTTTTTGGCCGCCTTTTATCGCTCGCGCTACATCTTATGCCTCCAATTCGGCAAGAATCTTCATAGCGCAGTCGTAGATAGTGGTGTCGTCGATGTTAACTACGCCACCGTCGGGACCGGGCTCGAAGTGAACACCTGCTGTGGAGCCGCCCTCGAAGTGACGACCCCCGAAATAGTTTCTTACCTCATCTACGTCAATACCCAACTCGTCAGCAATGCGCTGCGAGCTGCCGCTGGGAAGTTTGTCTTTAATGCGGCGCAATTCATTGAAGGTGATAATCATAGTGCTAAATGTCTATTTAGGTTTTTTAATGTTAAGCGTTTTCGCACCTCTAAGATACTATATTTAGTTGAAAGCGCAAACTTTTCCGCCGAAAAAGTTGCTTTTCGAAAAACTTTTTACGTTTTATGGCATTTTTATTCAAAATCACACAACCGGTTGTCGAAGATGTGCAAACCGACAAATTGGTCACTTTTGTCAACAATTACATAGTGCGGACTGACAAATTGGCAGTCGAGGTGTCGTGCTTGGGAGTGGAATTGTCAGTTTTGGCACGGTGGGGTGGGTTGGTACAGAAGTTGATTGATAGATAATACAGAAAGGCGAACCAAAAAGAGGCGTCGATAAAAAATAAGGTACTCCGCAAGGCAGAGCACCGAACAAAGCAGAAAGAGAATTACAAAAATTAATAACAACAAAAACTTAAAGAATTATGGCAAAGATTATTGGAATTGACCTTGGTACTACCAACAGTTGTGTGTCTGTAATGGAGGGCAACGAGCCCGTAGTTATCCCCAACAGCGAGGGACACCGCACCACTCCTTCGATTGTAGCATTTGTAGATGGTGGCGAGCGCAAGGTGGGCGACCCCGCTAAGCGTCAGGCTATCACCAACCCCCATAACACCGTCTTCTCCATCAAGCGTTTTATGGGTGAGAAGTACTCGAACGTGTCTAAGGACGTACAGCGTGTTCCCTACGCAGTGAGCGAGGGTAACAACGGTATGGCAGTGGTTAACATTGGCGACCGCAAATATACTCCTCAGGAGATTTCGGCTATCATCTTGCAGAAGATGAAGAAGACCGCTGAGGACTACCTCGGTACCACTGTGACTGAGGCAGTTATCACCGTTCCCGCATACTTCAACGACTCGCAGCGTCAGGCTACCAAAGAGGCCGGCGAGATTGCAGGTCTGAAAGTACGTCGTATCATCAACGAGCCTACCGCAGCAGCACTCGCCTACGGTCTGGACAAGGCAGGTAAGGATATGCGCATCGCAGTATATGACCTCGGTGGCGGTACCTTCGATATCTCGATTCTCGAACTCGGCGACGGTGTGTTCGAGGTTAAGTCAACCAATGGTGATACCCACCTCGGTGGTGACGACTTCGACCACGTAATCATCGACTGGTTGGCAGAGGAGTTTATGGCTAAGCACCGTGTTGACCTCCGTCGCGACCCGATGGCTATGCAGCGTCTGAAAGAGGCTGCCGAGAAGGCTAAGATCGAGTTGTCGAGCTCGACCTCGACCGAGATTAACCTCCCCTACATTATGCCCGTCGATGGTATCCCTCAGCACCTTGTGACTACCCTCACTCGTGCTAAGTTCGAGCAGCTGGCCGACAACCTTATTCGTGCTACCATCGAGCCTTGCCGCCGCGCACTGAGCGACGCAGGTCTTTCGGCAAGCCAGATCGACGAGGTTATCCTCGTGGGTGGTTCGACCCGTATCCCCGCAATCCAGAAGGTTGTTGAGGATTTCTTCGGCAAAGCACCCTCGAAAAATGTGAACCCCGACGAGGTAGTGGCTATCGGTGCTGCTATTCAGGGTGGTGTGCTCACCGGCGAGGTGAAAGATGTGCTCCTTCTCGATGTTACCCCTCTGTCGCTCGGTATCGAGACTCTGGGTGGTGTCTTCACCCGTCTGATTGACGCCAACACCACTATCCACACTCGCAAGAGCCAGGTATTC
>JAFXAY010000066.1 GCA_017521965.1 Tidjanibacter sp.
CTCTCATTTTTTTTAATGGGAATTATGGGAATTATGGGAGTTATGGGAGTTATGGTATAATCTTAAAATTCCTATTATTCCTATTATTCCTATTATTCCCATTATTCCCTAACACTCCCTAACACTCCCTAATCTCCCTTTTAAAACAAAAACTCAGAGCAGTACAAACTGCTCTGAGTTTTATCATTTTGAATTCAGAATTCTACATTTTGCATTTAATGAAGAATTCTCTGCGAATTCTTCATTAGAAGCCCTTGCCGATAGCGAGGAAGTCCTCAGCTTTCAGTGCAGCGCCACCAATCAGACCACCGTCAACATCCTCCTTAGCGAAGATCTCGGCAGCGTTCGAAGGCTTGCAGCTACCACCGTAGAGGATAGGAGTCTCAGCAGCTGCCTCGCCAAACTTCGATGCCAATACCTCGCGGATGTAAGCGTGGATCTCCTGAGCCTGCTCAGCGGTTGCGGTCTCACCGGTACCGATTGCCCATACAGGCTCATATGCGATGATGAGTTTCGAGAACTGCTCGGGGGTGAGGTTGAACACTACCTCCTCGATCTGTGCTTTGCACACGTCGAAGTGCTTGCCTGCCTTGCGCTCGTCGAGGCTCTCACCTACGCAGTAGATAGGGGTGAGGTTGTTGGCATAAGCCTGTACCATCTTCTTGTTGAGGGTCTCGCTGGTCTCACCGTAGTACTGACGACGCTCCGAGTGGCCGAGGATTACATACTCTACACCCAGCGAAGCAATCATCGATGCAGCCACCTCACCGGTGTAAGCACCCTTAGCCTCGGTTGCGCAGTCCTGAGCACCTACTGCGATGCCGGTACCACGAGTTACCTTTACTACCTCCGAGAGGTGGGTGAAGGGAGGACATACGATGAAGTTAACGCAGTCGCAAACCTCTTTCTTACCCTCGGCAACACCTTTTGCCAACTCAACGCCTTCTACGGGAGTGGTGTTCATCTTCCAGTTACCCGCTACAATTTTCTTTCTCATTTTTAATTTTCTTTAATAATTATTTATAGTTTGTAAAATTTCTTAAAAACTGCCGCAGTTGTTAATAAAAAGTTGATAAATTGTTAATAACTGCGCTACTCTTTTTTACTCGCACCAGCTCTTCACCTGATCGATAGTGGGATTTGCCAGACCGAGTTTATTCTTCTTGTTGAAGCCGCAGAGGTCGTTGAAGAGTTTGCCGCCCGAGAGTTTAGCGAGCATATCCACCTTCACGAAGCCCATCTTCTGCAATACGGGAACCCACTCCTCGGGGATACCCTTCTCGGCGTACTTCTCCACCGAGTCGGTCTGCTGACCCTTCTCGGGGCGCATCTGGGGGAAGAAGAGCACATCCTGAATGGTCTGCTGACCTGTCATAAACATAGTCAGTCGATCAATGCCGATACCCATACCCGAGCAGGTAGGCATACCATATTCGAGTGCGCGCACAAAGTCCATATCGATAAACATAGCCTCGTCGTCGCCCTTCTCGCTCAGTCGGAGCTGCTCCTGGAAGCGCTCGTATTGGTCGATGGGGTCGTTCAGCTCCGAGTAGGCGTTACACAACTCCTTACCGTTCACGAACAACTCGAAGCGCTCGGTGAGGTCGGGATTTGAGCGGTGACGCTTACACAGAGGCGACATCTCGATGGGGTAGTCGGTGATGAAGGTGGGCTGAATGAGCTCCTCCTCGCAGTAGGTGCCGAAGATAGCGTCAATCAGCTTGCCCTTGCCCATAGTGTCGTCAATCTCCACTTTGAGCTCCTTGCACGCCTCACGCAACTCCTCCTCCGAGCGGCCGGTGATATCGTAGCCGGTCTTCTCGCGGATAGCGTCGGTCATCGACAGGCGACGGAACGGAGCCTTGAAGCTAACCTGACGGTCGCCGATGGTGAGTTCGGTAGTACCGTTGGTGGCCATCGCCACGCGCTCCAACATCTGCTCGGTGAACTCCATCATCCACAAGTAGTCCTTGTAGGCCACATAGATCTCCATACAGGTGAACTCGGGGTTGTGGGTACGGTCCATACCCTCGTTGCGGAAGTTACGCGAGAACTCATATACACCGTCGAAACCACCCACGATGAGTCGTTTGAGGTACAACTCGTTAGCGATACGCAGGTAGAGGTCGGTGTCGAGAGTATTGTGGTGGGTGATGAAGGGACGAGCCGCAGCACCACCGGGGATAGGTTGCAGGATAGGGGTGTCAACCTCTAAATAACCGTGCGAGTCGAAGAATTGGCGCATAGTCTGCACAATCTTTGCACGCTTGGCGAATACCTCCTTCACGTGGGGATTTACCACGAGGTCAACATAACGCTGACGATAGCGCAACTCGGGGTCGGTAAATGCGTCGAAGGTCTGGCCATCTTTCTCCTTCACGATAGGCAGCGGACGGAGCGACTTGCTGAGCAGTGTCAACTCCTGGCAGTGCACCGAAATCTCGCCTGTCTGGGTGATAAATGCAAAACCCTTGACACCTACAATATCACCAATATCCATCAACTTTTTGAATACGGTGTTGTAGAGTGTGGTGTCGCCCTCGGGGCAGATGTCGTCGCGACGGATATAGACCTGAATTCGGCCCGAGTTGTCCTGCAACTCGAAGAACGATGCACTACCCATAATTCGGCGGCTCATCATACGACCTGCTATGCAGACCTCGGCGAAGTTGCCCTCCTCGGCGGAGTATTTCTCTTTAATCTCGGCAGCCTGTGCATTGACGGGGTAGAGTGCTGCGGGGTAGGGCTCGATGCCCAACTCGCGCAACTTGCCAAGCGACTCGCGGCGGAGAATCTCCTGCTCGGAGAGATTAGCATTGGGATTGATATTGCTCATATTTTTGTAAAATTTTGTCTTTTTTCTATATTCGGCTGCAAAAATACAAAATCTCTCCCAAAAAAACACTATATTAGTAGGCAGAAAATATATTTAAAGAAGTATAAAGGCTATGAAAAACTATTTCAACATCACGATTAGGGCTCGCCAATTTGTCCCCTACTTTTTCTATATGCTGATTCTCTGCATCGGAGTTAGCGTAGTGAGCGTCCTGCTGGGATTCTCGTCGAACACCATTGCAACCGTCATCGATGGCCACTACTTTCTGATGTTGGGCGGCGAACTGCTCTTGGGCATACTGACTTTGGTAGGTCTCTGCCTACTCACTCTGCCTATGCTCACCAACATCTTTAAGACCACCATCTATCGCGACCAACCCTTGGAGGCCGACTTCGACACCAAAGAGTTTATATGGCTGATTATCAAAGGCTCTATCCTCTCGTGCATCACACTCGGCATCTACGTTCCGTGGTTTATTGCCGGCCTGATGCGCTACTTTGCCGATGGCCTCTCGCACGGTTTCTCGCGCCTCTCGTTCCGTGGCAAGGGTGGCCGACTCTTCTCGGTGATTGTCTTGGCGCTGATTGTGCCTATGGTGGTGGCAATGCTACTTATCGGTGTAGCTACCGGTGTCAACCTGTCGGGCGAGTCAGGCGTGGCAATACTCTGTGTGTTGGTGGCTCTGCTTGTGATGATTGTGGCGATGACCTTCTACCAAATCTACTACTATGGGTGGTACATCAACCTCACCTATGGTGGCCGCCGCATTGTGCTCGGCTGCAAGGCGGGCACTCTCTTCTGGACAGTGCTTGGCGAGATGGTGCTCTCGTTCCTCTCCCTCGGCATCTACCTCCCGATGGCACTGCTGCGCATCTATCGCGCCTTTGCACGCGAGATTGTGGTGGGCGACAAACTCATCGACGCGCGTGGCGGTATGTCGCTCCGCCCGTGGAACGATTGGGCCTACTGCTGGGGGCAGGTGTTGCTGATTGTGATTACCCTCGGCATCTACTCCCCGTGGGCTGCGCTCCGACTGATGCGTCGCTTTGGCTCGCGTGTCTATTTCAAAACTATCGAAAAACCCACCGAGGCTATGCCTGAGTAGCGATTGGGGGTAGGAAGTTTGTAAAAAATGGTTACCTTTGTAATTCTATTGGATAATTCATTACTGAAATTCGACAAAATACTATGCAGAAAGACAACACTCTGTTCGAACTGATTGCCGCCGAGCGTGCGCGCCAGATGGGTGGCATCGAACTTATCGCCTCGGAGAACTTCGTGAGCGACCAGGTTATGGAGGCTATGGGCTCCGTGCTGACCAATAAGTATGCCGAGGGCTACCCTAATGCTCGCTACTATGGTGGCTGTGGTGTAGTTGACAAGGTGGAGCAACTCGCCATCGACCGCATCTGCCAACTCTATGGTGCAGCCTGGGCAAATGTGCAGCCCCACTCGGGTGCACAGGCCAATATGGCGGTATTCTTCGCCTGCTTGAAGCCCGGCGACACCTTCATGGGCCTCGACCTCTCCCACGGTGGTCACCTCTCCCACGGTTCGCCCGTCAATATGTCGGGTATGCTCTACAAGGCTGTGGGCTACAAACTCAACGAGGAGACAGGCCTCATCGACTACGACGAGATGGAGCGCCTGGCGTTGGAGCACAAACCCAAGCTGATTGTGGGTGGTGCTTCGGCCTACTCGCGTGAGTGGGACTACAAGCGTATGCGCGAGATTGCCGACAAGGTGGGTGCTATTCTGCTTATCGATATGGCCCACACTGCGGGTCTGATTGCAGCAGGTCTGCTCGACAACCCCGTTAAGTATGCCCACATCGTCACCTCGACCACCCACAAGACCCTGCGCGGTCCTCGTGGCGGTATCATCCTGATGGGCGAGGACTTCCCCAATCCGTGGGGCATCACCACTCCTAAGGGCGAGGTGAAGAAGATGTCGGCTGTGCTCAACTCGGCTGTCTTCCCCGGTATTCAGGGTGGCCCGCTGGAACACGTCATCGCCGCTAAGGCTGTGGCCTTTGGTGAGGCCCTCTCGCCCGAGTATAAGGAGTACCAGCAGCAGGTGCGCAAAAATGCCGACGCTATGGCCGAGGCCTTTGCCGCTAAGGGCTATAAGGTAGTCTCGGGCGGTACTGACAACCACCTGATGCTGATTGACTTGCGCACTAAGTTCCCCGAGCTGACAGGTAAGCAGGCCGAGCGTGTGCTGGTTGAGGCCGATATCACTACCAACAAGAATATGGTTCCCTTCGATAGCCGCTCGCCCTTCCAGACTTCGGGTATCCGCGTGGGTACTCCTGCCATCACTACCCGTGGTGTGAAGGAGGACAAGATGGCCTATATTGTCGAGCTTATCGACCGCGTTCTCTCCGATCCCGAGAATCCCGAGGTGATTGCCGCAGTACGCGCTGAGGTTAATGCGTTGATGGCGAATTATCCGCTCTTCGCCTGGTAAAAAAAAGCCATCTGATTGGTAAATTTGGCGTTGGAGGGGCCTGGGTAACCGCTTACATACAGCAAGTATGCTGCGCGGCTCCCCAGACCCCTCCGCCTAAAATTTCCTCAATCATATGACTTTTTTAGGGTGGTGGGTAAAATTAAACCTGATTAAAACCTATTAGGCCTATCGGGCCTATTGGGCTTATTAAACATATATAGGCCCAATAAGCCTAATAAGCCCAATAGGCAATAGGGAATTTAGTGAGTTTAGTGAGTTTAAAGAATTTAGAGAGTTTAAAGAATTTTCCCTAACACTCCATAACACTCCCTAAATTCCCTAACACTCCCTAAATCATTTTGAATTTTGAATTTTGCATTTTGAATTTCTAACCCCCTATGCAGCAAGTATTTTCATTTCTTTCGGCGTTGCGCGAGAATAACAATCGCGAGTGGTTTGCAGAGCACAAGCAGGAGTACCTCACCGCTCAGGCCACCTTCAACTCCTTTGCCGAGGCGCTCATCGCCCGTATGGGCGAGATAGATAGCTCGGTGGCGGGTCTGACCCTTCGCGACTGCACCTACCGCATTTACCGCGACACGCGTTTCTCGCCCGACAAGACTCCCTACAAGTCGCACTTCGGGGTCTTTATCGCTCCCCACGGTAAGAAAGGAGGCTATGCGGGCTACTATCTCCACGTCGAGCCTAAGGGCGGTAACTATCTGGGTGGTAATATGTTGTGCGCAGGCACCTACTGCTTCGACAGGGACGTGTTGCAGAGTATCCGCGAGGAGGTTTTGGACTATCCCGAGGCTATCCGTGCCGCCATCGCAGGTGCCGAAGGTTTCGACCTCGACCATCGCCAGTCGCTCACCCGCACCCCTAAGGGCTTCCCCGCGGGCACAGAGTACGACGATCTGCTGAGGCTCAAACAGTGGAACTTGTGTCGCTTCCCCGACGACGACTTTTTCACCGCCCCCGACCTACTCGACCGCGTAGTGGCGGAGTTCTCCAAGACCACCGACTTCCTCGCCATCATCAACCGCGCTATGCGCTTCGCCTACGAGGAGAGGCGATAGTGTAGATGTCTGTTGAAAAACAGTGTAGCAAGTAAACTACTAACAACCAATAAATTATATTACTATGAAACGAATCATTTTGACGACTATGATGAGTCTGGCGCTGATGCTCTCGTTTGGCACTATGCAGGCTCAGGCTCAAACAGCGCCTACTGTTAAGGAGCAGTGGCAAGCCGCCTTCTCCGCCGAAGGCCGAAAGAATTGGAAACCCGAGTTGACTTTCCGTGCCCATTTAGGTCCGTATGAGGGTGCAATTGCTATGACAGGTGGTGTGAGGGTTGACCCTTTGCGCACCCTTGGGGCAAGAGTCACACTTAGCGAAAATGGCTCTACTTTGTGTCCATCATATTATGGAGTATCATTGGCAGCCAATTATCGTAGGTATTTCCCGCTTGGTAGCCGAGGATACTTTGCCTTTTATAGCGATACTTATTTGGGCTTGGGTGTAACTTATAAGACAGAACCGTATGTTCCCGATGATATGACCATCGAGCCATCTATGCCAGGTAATTTGTTTCCTGTTATGGGTTGGCAGTTTGGCCTAAGATTACGACTTGTGGGGAATGGTCAGGTATTTTGCGGTACTTCTGTCGGACTGCAACATATTGGTCTACACATTGGCGTAGGATTTTAGTGGTTAGAGAATTTAATGAGTTTAGGGAATTTAGAGAATTTAGGGATCTTTGTTAGATAGACAGTGGCCCTCCTTGTCTTCCCTAAACTCCTTAAACTCTTTAAACTCCCTAAGTTCCCTAAACAAACAGCCGAGTTGACTCAAATCAACTCGGCTGTTTATATGGTATTATTCCTTACAACAATATCTTTGCAATAAACTTTCTAATTGGCCCTTCGCCCATTGCCGGTGCGTGGCCATCTTCGGGCCAGAGGATTACGAAGTCGCCGGGGCGCAGGTCAACAAACCACTCGGGGTCTTCGTCGGAGAAGGCCACATCTTTTGCCTCGTCGTAGGGCTGGTAGTAGGTGCCGATGTCGTCGCGGTGGCGCAGGCCGATGCGCTCGGTGCCACTGAGCAACACCTGTATATCGATATACTTGTTGTGTACTTCGAGGGGTTGTTTGTGTGCTTTGTCGAGTGATTGGTTGTTGATGAAAATCTCTTTGCCATCTACCTCAATGATGCCTGTCGGTGCGTCGAGCAGATCGTGGGTGAGGATATAGTCGAAGAGTGCTTTGAAGCGAGGGTGAAGACCCACTACACGCTCGCTGGTACGAAGATTGCCGAGAATCATTTGAATAATTGTTATTAGTTACATACAAATATAGCACTTCCCGAGAAATAATCCTATCTTTGTGGCGTATTAAAATGAAAGAAAATTATGAAAAAGTTAATCGTTATTGCGTTTATGGCTCTTATGATGACCTCGTGTTGCGAGTGCAACCGTTACGAAAAGAAATATGGTGTCGAGTTGGACAAGACCGTTTGGCAGCTCACACAGCTCTATGGTCGCCCTGTGACCGCTTCGGAGGATAGTTTTACCGTGGTATTCGATGGCGACAAGGTTAATGGTCGCGGTGCTTGCAACTCCTTCTTCGGCGATGTGAAGATGCAGCGCCAGAGTGGTGGTACTCTTCGCTTCTCGAATATGGGCTCTACCAAGATGATGTGCCCCGATCAGGAGATGGAGGACAAATTTATGGAGGTACTCTCCACCACCGACTCCTTCAACAAAGAGGGTGAATATCTCTACCTCTTTACTGACGGAGAGTTGCGAGCAGTATTGAGAGCACAGCAGAAGTAGAGAAGTTGCCTAATAAGGTGATTTCTGCTTGAAAACAAAAAGGGACTGTTACAACTAACAGTCCCTTTTCTATTTATCGAAATCTCTCTTCGACTATTCGCCAGTCTATCCTCTCCCAGGCGGCGGCGAGGGCTTCGGCGCGGCGGTTGCGGAAGTCGATGTAGTAGGCGTGCTCCCACACATCGAGCGTCAGCAGTGGCGTTAGTCCGTCGCACATAGGGTTGTCGGCCCCCTGAGTGGGCACGATGCTCAGTCGAGAGTGTTTATCCTTGCAGAGCCACACCCAGCCCGAGCCGAAGATGGCTGTGCCCGCTTGGAGAAGCAGTGTGCGGAGGCTCTCAAAGGAGCCGAACTCGCGGTTTATTGCTCCGCCCAGTACCCCCGTAGGGGTCGACTTAGGGTTGGGTGCGAGGGTAGCGAAGTAGAAGATGTGGTTCCACGCCTGCGCGGCATTGTTGAAGATAGCCCCCTCTGCTCGGCGCACAATCTCCTCCAAGGGCATCATCTCAAACTTAGTCCCGAGTATCAGAGCGTTGAGGTTGTCGATGTAGGTTGCCAAGTGCTTACCGTAGTGGTAGCGCATAGTCTCCTCGCTGATTTGAGGCGCGAGGTCGCCCAACCCATAGTGGAGTGTGGGCATCTGGTGAGTGATGATAGTACTCTGCATAGTCTGTATCTCAGTTTTATTACCCACCATTTTTACAATAACCATACCATAGAATAGAAATCCCGACCACCTCGCAGTAGTCGGGATTTTTGTACATTTGGTCGTGCAACCGGTGAGGTTGCTGCCTCGATTAGTAGGCGTGGTGGGGTGCTTTGAAGTCGGGACGGAGCGAGAGGTGTTTCTCGTTGGGGAAGTCCTTGGGCACTGCCTGAGTCACCTCGCCGGTGGCTGCCCACTCGCAACCACGCAGCAGTGTCACCTGAAAACCTGTACACTCCATCGAGTAGGTCATATTGGGGTCGCTACCGCAGTGGCCCAGCAGGTCAACAAAGACGCGACCACCGCTCTCGGGAGTCACCGTCCACATCAAAGGCTCGTGGCGACCACGTTCATAGGCGGTAGCCAGAATCTCGATATTCTTCACCGGGCCGCGCATACGGGTGTAAATCTCATCTTTGAAGTGGCGCCAATTGGGGTTAAGGCCCTTCAAAATGGGGTGTTCGGGTGCGCGGTGGTTGATGGTCACCTCGTGCTGCAAACCGTGGTAGCCTGCCTCGCCGGGCGAGTAGTCATAGACATACTCACCATCCTCCCAATAGAGGTAGGGACCCACCTTCTCGTCGCGACCGTCCCAAGCGCCCATACCGATAAGTTCGTTATACTCCTTCCAATCGGCCATAGGTACCACCGAGGAGTGGATGGCCACCAAGCCACCACCATCGGCCACAAACTTCTCGAATTTGCGACGTACGGGCTCGGTGAAGGTAGGACCGCCATAGTTGATGATAATCAGGTCGTAGCCCGTGAAGTCGGGGTCGTAGTTCTCGATACCGTTCCAGCCGGGGGTGAAGGCGAAATCGACGGTGAACAGACCACTGTTTTCGAGTATCTGTTTCATCACGTCGCACGCACCCTGCCACCAGTGGCTACCGTCGGCACCTGCTACAATCACTGTCTTGATAGGCTCACGCTCTGCGCTCTGTGCGCTGAGTGTCGAGCAGAGCAGCAAAAGGGCTGCTGTGGCTGTAATTATGCTTTTGATTCTCATTTTCTCTTGCGTTTAGTAGTTTGATCTTCGGTTTGTGCGGGTGCTTGCCACTCTATACGGTCGTAGCAACGCTCAGCGCGGAGTGCATAGCCACGCGCATCGGTCGAGAAGGTGCCCTCCTTGAAGTAGGTGATGTAGAGCTCGCTGATGCCATCGTTGTTGCGGTCCTCCACCACCAGCGAGTAGGCCTCGCTGCAATACTCCTCGGGGGAGATATACTCCACCTCTTTGGTGTAGTTGTCAACAATAGCGTAGTAGTACTTGAAGAGGTCGTAGGTGGCATAGTGACCATTGTCCTTGCCAAAGAGCATTACCTCCTCCAAGGCAGCGTCGTCGTCCATCTGGGCGAGTACGGAGCGCTGGAAGTAGTAGCTGCGTTTGTGGGCCTCGGGGGGAATGTTATCCCAACCCTCGGTGTGGCGTGTTACCCCAATCTGTGCGCTCAGTGATGCGGCCGAACAGCAGAGAAGGAGTGTCAGCAGATAGGTTAGTTTTTTCATAGTTGTTTGATAATTAATGTATTAGTTGTGTGTAATTGTTAGTCTAATCGTTCAGGAACTCCGACACGAGTGTCAGCCAACGTGCTGCCGAGGTCATCCATATCTCCTTGTAGGTGGCATTGTTTGCCTGAGGCCAATAGGGAACATCCTCATTTCCACGGGTCTGGATGCCCACGGGTATCTCGCCTGTGGTCTGACCGAGCAGTGCCGAGTATTGGTAGGCGTAGTTCGAGCCCTCGCCATAGATGAGCGACTGTCCAAAGGGATTCTTACCCACTACCCACTGCAACTGATTGCGGGCAATGTCGAGCAACTCCTCGTCGCCCAAGAGTTTGCCGAGCACTGCTGCTCCCTTGCCTGTGGAGAGTATGATAGCGTTGTTGCCACGGAACGAGTACCATACGGGGAACATACGCAGGTAGTGGCGCTCGTCAATCTGGAAACCATTTTTGAGCTGCTCCACAAAGTCGGCCTTGGCATTCTCGCCGGGGAAGAGGTGCTGGTGGTCCCAACTCTCTTGGTCGTCGGGCTCGTCGATAAGGTAGATACCGCTCGGCATCATACCATAAGGCTCGGAGTAGCGCACAATCTTCTTGATGTAGTCGGCATAGCGCTCGGCAGCCGCTCTCCACTTACCGTTGTCGGGGTGGGTGGGCTGTGTGGTGATTATCTCGGCAAGTGCCTGAGCAAATATCTGGTCGCGCGATTGGTGGTTGAAGTGTACCACTACCTTGCGGTCGGTGTTGCGGAAGAAGAAACCATTAATCTTCTCCTTGCCGATAGGCTCGGTCTGCTGGCAGTCAATCACATACTCAATCATCTGACGTGCAGTGTCGGCATAGCTCTCCTCGCCGGTGAGTCGGTAGAGCATCGAGGCCGACCACGATGCGGTGGCCATATATTGACTCTCGGAGGTGTTGTAGGAGTGCTCCCAGAAGTGTATGAAGTTTCCATAACTGGTAGTTTGGTGCTCCGACAGGGCAAAGCCGAAGTCCTCGCGTGCAGTGCGCACCATCTTGTCGCGCAGGCCACCCTCGGGGAGTACCATCGCCGCATAGGCAGCGATACCTGCGTGGAGGAAGTTGTCGAAGGGGTTGTTCTGCACTCGTGCGGGGGTGTCGTCCTCGTTGCCCAACTTGCCGTCGGACCAGAGGGCCATACCCGCACTTGTGGCACGATAACCGTCGCCAAAGCGGGTGCGCAACACGAAGTCCAAGCCCCACTCGGCCTCCTCCACCAATCGACGGTAGAGCTCGGGGTTGCGCTCCTTGACCTCCTCGGCAGTTTCGAGGAGTGCATATACAATCTCGGCACTCTGTAAGGTCTGCTGCGAGAGGTCGCCCGCGTCGTGCCAACCACCGCTGTAAATCATACTCAGACCGTTGTGCTCGATGCTAAGGTCGGTGTGGCACACTCCGTGCTTACCCGGTACGGGATAGCCGCAACGCTCACTGAATATGAAGTTCAGTATGCGCCAAATACTGCTGTCCCACACCCCCTCGGCAGCAATCAGGAAGGGGTCGGAGTCAACTCCCGCCACCCTCAGGCGGTACTCACCCTCGCTCTCGAATGCCGAGAAGTCGGCAATGCGGAACTTGCCGATAGGGGTTTCGACCTCCTCGGTGCGACCTGCAAAGGCCACCTTGTTATTGTTGTCAACCACCTCAAATGGCTCACGTCGCTTGGCATCGGCAATGTTCATCACCGCCACCTTCTGGTCGGCAGTGTCGTAGCCCGTGGTGGAGAGTACGATGCGATTCTCGGCAGGTGTCCAGCCGCTGGCAATCTCGCCGCCTGCCACCTGCTGCAACGAAAGCGAGTCGATGTGGAATACCATCTTGTCGCCCATCGTCACGCCCTGACCAAACGCAGTGTTGCCTATGGTGAGGTGGGTCACCTTATCGCGTGGCATCTCCCCAATTTCGAGGTAACACTTGTTCCAAGTGCGGTTTATGAGGTGTACCTCGTGGGCACCCTCGCGGCCATACTCGTCGGGTATCTTCTGCTCACCGTCGTTGTAGAGATAGAGATTGAGGTGCATCGCGTCCATACCCTCGCAGTCGGGATAGACGTAGAACATCACTCGGTTGTAATCTCTCCAATCGGCTCCGCCGAGCGTGAGTGTGGTCTGCGACGAGCCATAGTTTACGTGGTCGCCATTTTCCCAATCCTCCACTATGTGGGGCAACTCGATGCGCAGGCTACCCTTGCCGCTCACCGTATGGTCGGTGGAGTGGCTTATCGAGCCGATACCTGTGTGATGCCACGCCTCGATGTTCTCCATCGTGCAGAGTAGTTTGGAGCGTACCACCTCCTTGGCCAGTCCGCGTGTTTCGAGCGAGCGACTCTCGTCGAGGGGGAGTGGTCGGTGCAGGTATCCACTCTCCACAATCTGTCGATTGAGGGTGGGGGATAGCGATTGAGCATTTAGTTGGGAGATAGTTGCGATTGCTGCAATAGAAAACAGTGTGATTGTAACTCTCTTCATAGACTTGTCGATAATTGCTTTGGTGTGTTGTATCGCTAACAAAGATAGTATCTTTACCTTAAATATAAAAAAAATAAGGCCGTCAAATCTTCTGACCTGACAGTCTTATTCTTTTTCTTTTGATTGTTGTTTGTGGGGTGCTCTTATTTAGC
>JAFXAY010000067.1 GCA_017521965.1 Tidjanibacter sp.
ATGATATTCTTTGTGCCTACATTATACTTTGCAGTCATAAGCACATCGAGTGCAGACTGTGCATCTGTAAATACCTTTTCATCGCTGTTTATAACAGCGCATAATATGTTGTTTTGTTCAACTGTTTGGATGGTCATTTGTTTTACCTCGTCAAATTCCGATTTATCGGTTAAAGTTAAGAAAAATATTACAATAAGTTTATATAATGTAGAAATATCTGTTCTCCCTCAGCCAATTATAGAACTCTACACACTTCAAATACCCCTCATAGAATGTTCGATAATCTGTAATCAGCCCGCGAACCTTCGTGACTCATTCTCTCCTACTTGTTAATTTGGTCGTTTACGGAGTAGAGAATAAGAACTAAAAGTCCTAATAGTTAAGTATGTAGATAACTTTGTTTATCTGTTTGTGTTTCGTGTTTTAGTTGTTTGCTCGTCCAAAGATACAAATAATATCGTTGGAGTGGTGTTATGTGTCCAAAAAATTATTCGGCGCAGTTTTCTGACACCGCCTCAACATCGGCGATGAACTGTTTGACCGCATCGAGCGAATCAACCTTCACGATGCGACCCTCGTACTCCAAATAACCGCTCACCCTCTTCTCGGCAGGGGTGGTCTTGAAGAGTTCCGCAACCTCAACACCGAGGATTTTCGCCACCTCTGTTAGGCGGGACAATGTGGGGTTGCCGTTGAGCGAGTTGCTCAAATTCACTCTGCTGATACCGATTTGCTTGGCGATGTCTGCCATCGTCATACCCTTGGAGTGGGCAATTTCTACTACTCGTAATTCCATAGTGGTAATATATTTTCACCAAAGGTAATAAAATTGAAAATTTAATCCAAATTTTAGTAAATTACCATTACAATAATTTGCATAATTGAAAATATATTACTAATTTTACATCAGAAATAAACAATAAAGCATTACAGATATGACACAGATGGTAATTGTAAACGGAATGACTGCCCACAGGGCAAATGTAATCGCAAACCGCACTGGTTCGGCGGCGATGGGCGTGGTAAAGGCACAGATGATTGACCTCTTGAAGGCAAAGTTGCAGAGCGGTGTGGCGCACTTCCTCTATATGAAGAAGGATGGCACTCTGCGAGAGGCGTGGGGTACTTGTTCGGGCAATCTGATGCGTGCGACCCAGAACGGTCGTGGTCTTTCGGGCGACCAAGTGAACACGGTCAAATACTACGATGTGATGGTCGGCGGATACCGCTCGTTGAGGTACGAAAATTTGGTTCAGGTCTTTTAGTTGAGGTGGGTATGAAGGCAGTTATTTACGCAAGGGTTTCAAGTACTGGCGAGAGGCAATCGACCTCTCGTCAGGTTGCCGACCTGACCGACTACGCTAATCGTAACGGTTTGGAGGTCGTTGAGGTATATGAGGAACATATTAGCGGAGCAAAGCGTAACGAGGAGCGTGCCGTTTTAACCGAGTGCATCGCCTATGCTGTTGGCAACAAAGTAGATGTGGTGCTCTTCTCGGAACTGTCCCGCTGTGGTCGTGCGGTATGGGAGGTGCTCGATACCATCCGAACATTGAAGGACAATGGTATCAACGCCTATTTCCAAAAGGAGGGTCTATCGTTGTTCTCGGCAGACGGTAAGGAGAACCCCTATTTGGCGGTGATGGTGTCGGTACTTGGTGTCTGTAGCCAGATTGAGCGTGAGAACCTGTTGTTCAGACTCAATAGCGGAAAATCCCTATTTGTAGCTAATGGAGGGCGCCTTGGGCGCAAGGTTGGTTCGGTCAAGACCAAGGAGCAAAAGCAGGAGGAGTATGCGAGGGTCATTCGCTCGTTGAAACAGGGCAAGTCTATCCGTGATACGGCGGCGATTTGTGGGGTCAGTGTAAGTACAGTTCAGCGTGTCAAAAAGGAGTTTGGATTGTAGAGGCGATTTTTTGAAATCCGAAAATTTTTGGAAAAATTCTTTCAACCAATAGTTTGGGGGTGTGGGGGAAAGGGTACCCCACCCTAAAAAACCATCGGGATAACACTTCTCAAAAAACACTTTATGCCCCCCTCCTCACTCCCTCCTCCGTAAAAAAATAACAAAATTTTTAGGGTATTACACACATAAAGATATGTTAGTCAAAGACTAACATTATATGGAGAAATTAGCATTGGAACTTATAATTACGATAGGTTTATGATGGCGTTGGATGTAGTATTTTTTGGAATTCTCGTTTTTTGTTTGTATATTTGACAAAATCGAGGTTGAATAGTTATTCGTAATCCGTTGTGTCCTTACCGCTTGTCGGAAAAATAAGTCCTTTGGGACATTCAAAAAAACAAAACTTCAAAAAGACATATCCAAGGTAGTGTGCCAGAAGCACAAAGGTTTCAGTGTGCCTTGCCGAACAGAAGACCTGCTCAACCCACATCGTCGGACAGCAGGAGGCGAAGCGCTGTATAACCCCACTATGTCCATCGGCATTGATGGGGATTGTAACACAATTATAAAATGTTGAATTACAACGATTTTAATAACTATTTTGAAAAATATAACATCAACAAAGAAGATGGAATAATTCTATTAAACTATTTTGAGGCATTAGCACTCATTGGTATTGAATACCTTAATAATAAAGAGATAAATGATTACCTATATGATTAAAAATTGTTTTATATGGACTCGTGTAAGTACCAAACACCAGGAGGATAATGGCGGCAGTCTTGACGACCAGAAGTGTCGCTGTGAGAAATTTGCAAAGGATAATGGTTACACAATTAAGGGTTACTTTGGAGGTAAGCACGAGAGTGCAAAGACCCCTGGTAAACTCATTAAGGAGATGATTGCTGCAATCAAGAAAGATAAGACCGTAAAGTATATCATTGTAAACCAAGCAGACCGATTTTCTCGCAATGCTGGTCAGGCGATAAACATCATCAACGACCTCAAAGCGCAAAGTGTTACCATTGTTGAGGCATCTACGGGGTCTGATACAAGCACCCCCGAAGGTGTGATGATGATGCAGTTCAAACTCTCATTGGCGCAATGGGATAATACCAATCGCACCAATAAATTTGTGTCTGGTCGTAAGCATTGTATGGAGTCTGGTGTTTGGATAGGCAAACGCCCCATTGGATATAACAAAGTGGGGAAGAGCATCAACACCGAGTACACAATTAACGAAACGGGCAAACTAATCCGCAAGGCGTTTAAGTGGAAGTTGCAAGGAGTGGACAACTTCCGCATCCTTGACAGACTTTCCTCAATGGGATTACATATCTGCAAACAGAAACTTCATAAGATACTCACCAACCCATTCTATGCTGGTAAAATCAAGAGTTCATTTACCAACGGTGAGATTATCGACGGCAAACATCCAGCAATCATTTCGTGGGTGGAATTCTTGCAAGTGCAAGATATATTGAGTGGCAGAACGGGCATTTACAAGGTCAAGGCAGAAACGCCCCAATTCCCACTCAAACGCCACATCCGTTGTGCCTATGACGGTCTGCCATTCACTGCCTACACCGCCAAAAAGAAGAACATCGACTACTACAAGTGCAACAAGGCAGGATGCAAGAACAACATATCGGCAAAGAAGGTTCACAAGCTCTACGAGGAGTTGTTGAACTCCTACACAATCCCACCGATACTGATGGATTTGTTCCGAGAGATTGTGGAGCAGATAATTTTATCTAACAACAAGGAGCGGTCAGATGAAATGTCGATATTGAAGAAACAGAAGAGCGAGTTGGAGAATAAGTTGAAAAAATGTAAGGTCAGTCGTGGTATGGGTGATATTGATGAAGATGTTTACACCACCACTATTGAGGTTATCCAAGAAAAACTCGCTAAAATTGAGGTGGAAATCGCAAAGGTCAAAAAGAAATTATCGAACCTTACCGCAACAGCAGATGAAGTAGTGGCAACTTGCTGTAAATTAGGATGTTTGTGGAGTGATTCAGAGTTAGAATTAAGTCAAAAAATCCAAAATTTACTCTTTCCAAGCGGTATTTTATGGGATAAAGAAATCGGCAATTATCGAACCATAGACGAGAACTATGCTCTCAATATAATTCACAACATATCAATCAGTTATGAAAATGAAAAAGAGGGAGAATCCGAAAATTCTCCCTCGAAAGTAACATTGTGCCCAGAACAGGACTCGAACCTGCAAGCCTCGCGGCACTCGCACCTGAAACGAGCGCGTCTACCAATTTCGCCATCTGGGCATCGGCGTTAGGCATTGGCCTTTCGGGAGTGCAAATATATAAACTTTTCTGATATCCAAGAATTTTTTTTGATACTTTTTTCTCTTTTTTTGAAACCATCAACATCTTCCACCCGCTATCTGACTTACTATCAGAGTTCTACCTCAGGTCTTTCGGTCGGGCGTATAATCCTTGGGCGGGGTGCGGCAGTGGGATTTTCGCGCTCGGCAGGCTCTACCCTATCGGCGGGTTCTACCCTATTGGCAGGTCGCTCACCACGGTTACCGCGTCGGGGCGACAGGACTCGGCGATACTCATTGTCGATACCCACCACTTGCTCCTCCTCGGGCTCGGGCGGCAGCAGTATCGACTCGTCGGCCAGCGCGCGGCTCACCAGCCAAGGCAGATAACTAACCCCCTCTTCGCTGAACTCGCGGTAGAGTGCCGAGAAGCTCCACTCGCCCCCTCTTTCGAGGAGTGAGCGCAGTTGCAGAGCAGTAGCACGGTCGAAAACATCGCCACTCTCCTTGAAGGTGTGGAAGATGTCGGCAGCCACCACCTCGGCCCACAAGCGGTCGTCAAGATGACCCGCATAGGGCGAGCCATCGGCAAAGAGGGGCATCGCAGCACCCTCACCATAGAGCGGCATCAGGCCCTCGGCGGGGAGGTTTCGGGCATACAGGTCGGCGATATTCACATCGGCCGAGGAGTGCAACTCCTTGTCGATATTAATCATAGCAAGCTGACGCACAAAGTGCAGTTTGGTGTCGAAGGTATCGGCGCGTTGCACCTTGCGTATCACGTTGTTGTCCAGCACGATACCAGACGAGTAGTGGAGTGCATAGTTACGCAGCAGCTCAGGGCGGAGTGCCCACTGCTCCATCACCAACTCGGGTAGTGCGGAGTAGTCGTTCTCCCAGCGAGAGAACTTGGGCGCATCGTCGCGTCGGAGGAAGATACCGAGTGCGCTGCCCACCTCGCCAAACAACTCCTTGGCCTGCTGAGGGGTGAGCATAACGGGCTGACCCTCAGCACGTCGGAACGATGCAGCGATAGCCACCACCGGCCCGTGGCAAGTACCATCGGCAAGGCTATCGGCACCAATCACCATATCGGTGCGCATTCCCGCAACCTTACCCGGGCGGGCATATAGGTCGAGAAGCAGCGTGCCAAGCGGACGACCATCGAAGTCGGCCACTGAGTAGGAGTGGACATCGTTTCTATAACTATCGACCGAGAGGGGTGTAAAGGTGATACCATAAAGACGGTTTGCAAGCCAGAAGGCCCCCGTGCGTACATTTTCGACGGGGAGGAAAGGCATAACATCGTCAACAGTGAGCGCCACATACTCCTCGCGCACACGCTCTTGCAGGTAGAGCATATCCTCGGCAAGGAGCGTGGTAGTGTCGCGCAGACGCTGGTTTACCTTGTTAAGGCGCTCCATCGGGTACTCCAAAATGGCGGGCATAGCGTGGCGAAGCGAGTCGGTAAGCCTGTCGAGGCGACGACCATCGGCAGAGCGACCCTCAGTCACCATCTGGCGATAGTTGCGGTAGCCGAGCAACTCGGCACGCTCGGCACGGAGCGCCACCATCTCGGCAGCCAACTTACGATTGTCAGCCTCGGGGGTGATACCCTTATTAATATAGGCGTGGTAGAGTTGCGAGCGGAGAGTGTCATCTTGGCCCGTCGTTAGCAACATTTCGGCACTCTCAGGCAGAGTGGTGTAGAGCCACTTCTCCTCATAGCCTTCGGCCACCGCAAGCGCCTTGGAGAGGTTGCGCTCGGCAACGGGGACACCACTAAGTTGTGATGTCGCAAGTACCATCTTATAATCGCCCTCGGCTGCTGTCACCCTCTCGGCATACTCCAACGAGTGGAGCATCAGCAGGCTGTCGATAGCAGCAACCCTCTCACGCTGAGCCTCTTCGAGCGCCGCGCCGCTCCTCACCGACGAGCGATAGAGATTCTCCACGCTCCTCTGTTGGAGCGAGTCGAGCCCCGAACGGTGGCGATAGAGCGCACTGATGCGCGAAAAGAGTGATTGTTGCTGTGCCACGCGGGTGCGGTGAGCCTCAACGGTCGGCAGCCACCTCTTAGCCTCAGCCATATAGTCGCCACCCATATTCTGGGCCAGCAGACGGAGAGTAGCAGTGAGGGCGGACAAGTGGCGGCCACTCTCGGCAAGAGCCACCACCGTATTCTCATACGAGACACTCTCGGCCGACGAGGCAATAGCCTCAACCTCCTCATTATGAGCAGCCAGAGCCTGAGTCATAGCTGCCTCGAAGTGTTCGGGAGCTATCTCGGCAAAGGGTGGCAATCCGTAGGGGGAGGTCCACTCGGTGAGCAGGGGATTATATTGTGTTCCACCCCCCTTTTCGATACACGATGCAAAGAGCAGAGGGAGGATAACAAGCGCTATTCGCGAAAAAAATTTCATATTCTGATGCGATTTTATTTTCTTTGCAAAGTAATTTAAAATAAGTCGAAAATGCAACTATTTTACGCTCCCGACCTCACTACCCCACTCTACACCCTCTCCGCTGAGGAGAGCCGCCACTGCACACGCTCACTGCGCTTGGGGCGTGGCGACAGGGTCAACCTTACCGACGGACGAGGCACACTCTATCGTGCCGAGATTGTCGATGCCGACCAGAGTGGCTGCACGGTGAAGGTGGTAGAGCAGATTGAGGGCTGGGGTGCGCGAGGCTACAAACTGACCATCGCTGTCGCCCCGACCAAGAATACAGACCGCTACGAGTGGTTTTTGGAGAAGGCTACCGAGGTGGGTGTGGATAGGGTTATCCCCATCGTCTGCGACCACAGCGAGCGACGAGTGTTGCGCCGCGACCGTGGCGAGAAGATTATCGTCAGCGCCGCCAAGCAGTCGCTCAAAGCCCTCTTCCCCACCCTCGACGAGCTCACACCGCTCAGCGAGGTACTCGCACAACCCTTTGAGGGTAAGAAGTTTATCGCTCACTGCGAGGAGGAGAGCGAGCGTATCTACTTGGGCGACTTGCTCAGCGCGGGCGACGACGCTTTGGTGCTGATTGGCCCCGAGGGGGACTTTTCGCCACGCGAGATTGAGGCAGCACGTGCGGCAGGATTTGTGGAGGTTACTCTCGGCAATGAACGACTGCGCACCGAGACAGCAGCCCTCGCAGCCGCAATGACTGCACAGGTAATAAACACACTATCAACCAAATAGCACTCCAACATAAACTAAACAAAAATGCTCGGCAAGCTCTTCATACGCTTTCTGAAAATCGGGGCATTCACCTTTGGTGGCGGCTACGCTATGATATCGCTCGTCGAACACGAGGCGGTGGAGCATAGCGGGTGGCTCAGCAAGGAGGAGTTTGGCGACCTGCTCTCACTTGCCCAATCGGCACCCGGCCCTATTGCGCTCAATATGGCGGTCTTTACGGGCTACCGAGTGCGCGGATTTTGGGGTGCAGTGGCGGCTATGATGGGTATTGTAATCCCCTCGTTTGCAGTTATTTTACTTATCGCCACCTGCCTTGCCGACTTCAAAGAGTACCCCGTGGTAGAAGCGGCCTTCAAGGGTATGCGCCCCGCAGTGGTGGCACTTATCGCCGCACCCGTATTGGGCTTTATGCGCGGTTTGCAGTGGTGGAAGATAGCCATTGCAGCAGCCATCGCCGCAGCAGTGTGGGTAGTCGGCATCTCGCCTGTCTGGTTTATTGTAGCGGGCATAGCCTTTGGCGTGGGCTATGGCTTGTGGGACACCCGAAGGAGGCGGGAGGAGCGATGATTTATCTGCAACTACTACTCTCGTACCTAAAAATAGGCTTCTTCGGATTTGGTGGCGGCTACGCTATGTTGTCGCTGATACAGAACGAGATAGTCACTCAGCGCGGCTGGCTCTCAGCAAGCGAGTGGGCCGATATTGTCGCCATTTCGCAGATGACCCCCGGCCCGATTGCCATAAATAGCGCCACCTACGTCGGCTATACCGTGACGGGCAATGTGTGGGGCTCGCTGATTGCCACCTTTGCAGTCTGCCTCCCCGCTATGACACTGATGCTGCTCATCACCCACTACTACCTCCGCCTGCGCGAAAATCGCCTGCTGAAAGATGTGATTGCCACTATGCGCCCCGTGATGGTGGGTATGATTGGAGCCTCGGCACTGATGTTGCTCGGCCCCGAAACATTTATCGACTGGAAGAGTTGGGCGATATTCGGCATCTGCCTCATCTGTTGCCGCAAGAAGGTCAACCCGATACTGTTGATTGTACTTTCGGCAGTGGCGGGGATTTTATTGTATTAATTTAGGCTCGTTAGGCCCGATAAGCCCAATACGTTTTTATTAGAATAATCCCATAATCCCACAACAAAAAAAAGTCATAGAATTGAGGGAATTTTAGGCGGAGGAGTTTTGGGTGAAGCGCGCATACTATGCGTATGTAAGCGAGAACAAAACTTCTCCAACACCAAATTCACCAATTATATGGCTTTTTTACTCCTCGCCGAAATAAAAACTATCCATCAAAGAGTCCATTTCGCGTCGCTCCTTTTTAGTCGGTCGGCCTGTGCCTCTGTCGCGCTGGATAAAGATGGTTTCGCGGGGGGCGGAGAGTTTTTCGAGTTCGCTCTCGGGGGTGATATTCTCGGCAAACATAGCCACATTTTGCGCCCCCTGACGCTTATCAATCAGCCCCAACACTCGCCACGTGTAGGTCATATAGGGTACCTTGCGTACACCCACAACATCGCCCTCGTGCACCTCGCGCGAAGGTTTGCAGTGGCTGCCATTGATGGTCACCTTGTTGGTGCGACAAGCCTCGGCAGCATCGCTACGCGTCTTGTAGATGCGCACCGCCCAAAGCCATTTATCAATTCTTACATCACTCATAGTGAGTTACTTGCGACAATTCTCAATAAACGAAATAATAGCATCGGCAGTAGCCTCGGTGCCCAGACGCGAGGAGTTGATGCAGAGGTCGTAGCTCTCGGCAGCACCCCAAGTCTTGAAGGAGTAGTAGCCATAGTACGACGAGCGTTTACGGTCGGTCTGGTCGATACAGCTCTCGGCCTCGCGCTCACTCAGCGAGCGGCGCGACGCGATACGGGCGATGCGATCGGCGCGGTCGGCTGAGATAAACACCGAGTAGCACTCCTCGAAGTCGCGCAGGATATAGTCGGCACAGCGACCCACAAAGATAGCCGACTGCTTCTCGGCAATCAATCGGATAACATCGCTCTGCACCTTGAAAAGGCTGTCGTTGCTCAGGAAGCCCGAGTGGAAGCCCGACGAGAAGATGTTGCCACCCATATAGCCGCTCTTGCGGAGAGCCTTTTCGTCGGCTTTTTCGAAGAGTTCGCTGCTCAGGCCGCTCTCGCGAGCAGCCTCGGCAAGTAGCTCTTGGTCAAAGACTTGCACGCCCAATCGCTTACCCAGCAACTCGGCCACCTCTTTGCCGCCACTACCCATCTGGCGACCAATACAGATAATCACTTTCTCTCCCATATTTTTATTCATTTTAGGTCTGTTAGGTTACTCAATGTTTTTGGTTTTAATCTCTCCCTTTTTCAGCTTACGCATAAAGCCTGCAAGCATAAAGCCTGCGATGATTGCCGACACACCATCGGCCATAGGCATACTGAGCCATACGCCATCGGTGCCGAGCAGGGGGGGCATAATAATCAGGAAGGGTATCAGGAAGAGCAGCTGGCGCGAGAGGGACATAAAAATCGCCTTGTTGGCCATACCGAGACTCTGGAAGAAGTTCGACACCACAACCTGGAAGCCCACCACGGGGAAGGCAATAATCATCAGTCGCAAGCCGCGCGAGGCTATCTCCTTCAACTCGGCATCTGATGTAAAGGCCGACACGAGGGTCGAGGGGCAGAGCATACCAAGCAGGAAGCCGACAATGGTGACTGCCGAAGCCCAGAAGATGGTTGTGCGGAGCACCTCCATAACTCGCGAGAACTGCCCTGCACCATAGTTGTAACCCGCAATGGGTTGCATACCCTGATTAAGGCCCATCACCACCATCAGGAAGATAAATGAGATGCGGTTGACAATACCGTAGGCACCAATCGCCAAATCGCCACCATAGGTTTTAAGGCGCTGATTGATAAGAAGTACCACAAAGCAACTTGCCACGTTCATCAGGAAGGGAGCCAAGCCAATCGAGAGCGACTCGCGAGCGATGCGGCTATCCCACGAGAAGACCCCTTTGCGGAAGTGGAGCACCTCTTTCTTATTGGCAAAGATGCTGAGTAGCCAGATAAGCGACACGGTCTGCGCCAAGACAGTAGCGATTGCAGCACCCTGCACGCCCATATCCAAACCAAAGATGAAGATGGGGTCGAGGGCGGCGTTGAGCGCCACGGTGAGAATAGTCGCCGCCATAGCCCTCTTGGGGTGACCGCTCGAACGGAGTACCGCATTAAGACCAAAGTAGAGGTGGGTGATGGCGTTACCCAGCAGGTTGATGCGCATATAGTCGCGCGCATAGGGTAAGGTATTCTCACTCGCGCCAAAGAACTCCAAAATCGGGTCGAGCAGCGAGAGGGTCACAATGGTAAAGAGGACACCGATTATTGTGTTGAGTGTCATCACATTGCCGAGTACCTTGTTGGCTACCTCGTAGTTACGCTGGCCAAGCAGAATAGAGATGAGGGCAGCAGCACCCGCACCTACCAGAGTGCCAAACGCTGCCGAGAGGTTCATAATGGGGAAGGTGATGGCCAGGCCCGAAATAGCCATAGGGCCGACGCCCTGACCGATAAAAATCGAGTCGATGATGTTGTAGAGCGACGATGCTGTCATCGCAATAATGGCAGGGAAGGCATAGGTTTTCAGCAACTTACCTATCTTCTCAGTGCCAAGTAGTTGTGCATTAGTCTTATCCACGTTGTTACTTATTGATTTCGGGCGCAAAGGTAGAAAAACTTTGGAAATGTTGATAACTTTTCGAAAAAGAGTTTGCGCTCTTGGCAGAAACCACTTATCTTTGCTCACCACGAAATTGTAAAACTGCTAATCTGAAAAAATATGGAACAACCATTTATGGAGCCTGCCTCGCGCAGAGGCTATATCGAGGTGATTTGCGGCTCGATGTTCTCGGGTAAGACCGAGGAGCTTATCCGCCGACTGAAACGCGCCAAATTCGCCAACCAGCGTGTCGAGATCTTCAAGCCCCAAATCGACGTGCGCTACTCGGTAGAGGATGTGGTGTCGCACGAGGGCAACGCTATCCCCTCGACCCCTGTGGAGTCGGCACGCAACATACTACTGCTCTGCTCCGATGTGGATGTGGTCGGCATCGACGAGGCACAATTCTTCGACGAGTCGCTGCCCGAGGTGTGCAAACAGTTGGCCGACAGCGGTATCCGAGTAATCGTGGCGGGTCTGGATATGGACTTTATGGGTAAGCCCTTTGGCTCGATGCCCGCACTGATGGCACAGGCCGAGTATGTGACCAAGGTGCACGCAATATGTGTTCGCTGCGGCAATCTGGCACAGCACTCCCACCGCCTCTCCAAGAACGATAAGTTGGTGGTCCTCGGCGAGAAAGATATCTACGAGCCAATCTGCCGCCACTGCTTCAACGAGCTGACAAAAGAGGGCTTCTAAAAATGTAGAATTCAAAATTCATAATTCATAATTAGTTAAAACTGAGAGTGGTATCGAACCACTCTCAGTTTTTTTGAAGGGAGTGTTAGGGAGGTTAGGGAATTATGGGAATTATGGGAATTATAGGAGTTATGGGAATGTAGTGATATTCTTTAAATTCTCATTATTCCCATTATTCTCATTATTCCCATTATTCCCATTATTCCCAAAACACTCTCTAACACTCCCTAACAAAGCCAGAGAAGAACATCGAGTTCTTCTCTGGCTTATATCATTTTGAATTTTGCATTTTGCATTTCCTTCGCACCTATTTAAAAATAGAAATAAAATCACTATCTTTGGCGTTTGATAGAGTATCGAAAAGAATAATTAACACTATAAAAGATTATGAAAAAAACTATTGCATTGATTTTCACCCTTTTGGGGGTTGCTATCAGCGCATCGGCGCAGATCGACTACCAGACGGCATTGCAGGCCTACCAGCAGAGTGGTGGTAATGTTGCAGCTGCACAAGCCGCACTCGGCACTACCGAGATAGCACCCACCGCCTCGGATATGGAGCGCACACGCGACTATGAGGTCGTAGTTACTCAGGCGGCTCCTTCGGCCACACTCTCTGCGCCTCAGGGCGGCAACCTCGTCTTCGGTCGCAACATTTTCAGTGGTGGACTCACCTTCGAGCCTAACCTCAACATCGCCACTCCCGACAACTATATGCTCGGCCCGGGCGATGAGGTAATCATCGATGTTTGGGGCGATGCGGAGGTGAACTACACCCGTACAATATCCCCCGAGGGTACTATCAACATCCCCCGCGTTGGTCCTATCACCCTCTCGGGTTACACCGTAAAGGAGGCTAACTCTCGCATCAAGCGCTCGCTTGCCCGCATCTACGCAGGTATCAATAGCGGTAGCACCTCCGTAAAACTGACACTTGGCAATATCCGCAGTATTCAGGTTAACATTGTTGGCGAGGTTGCCAACCCTGGCACCTACACCCTCCCCTCCCTCGCTTCGCTCTTCCACGCACTCTATGCAGCAGGTGGCGTTAGCGAGATTGGTAGCCTGCGCGACGTCAAGGTGTTGCGTTCAGGCGAGGTGGTTGTCGAGGGCGACATCTACGACTTCCTGCTCAGCGGCGACTCAGCGATGGACATTTCGCTGCGCGATGGCGATATGATTCGCGTTGAGCCTTTGAAGGGCACAGTGCAGATTTCGGGTAACGTACTCCGCCCTATGCGCTACGAGACCAAAGAGGGCGAAACAATTGCCGACCTTATTGAGATGGCCGGAGGCTTCACCTCCACCGCTAACCGCGAGAGCATCTTCGTTGACCGTCTGCGTGAGGGTAGCAACCACGAGGTATTCACCGTGAAGGCTGCCGATTTCGGTAACTTCAAGTTGATGGGCAACGACCGCCTCACCGTAGGTGGCAGTATCAGCGACCGTTACGACAACCGCGTAACCATCTCGGGCGCAGTTTATCGTGCAGGTGCCTACGCACTCAACAACAATATCTCCACCGTCAAGGAGCTTATCGAGGCAGCTGGCGGTCTGCGCGAGAACGCATTCCTCAACCGCGCGATTCTCTATCGCGAGAAGCCCGATTGGACAATGGAGATGGTAACCATCGACTTGGGTGGTCTGATGGAGGGCAGCGTTGCCGACATTGCATTGAAGAACAACGACCGCGTAGTTATCACCACCATCGAGGGTATGCGTCAGGCGCAGACAGTGACCATCTATGGTGCTGTGGGTGAACCTGGCAACTATCCCTACGCCGAGAATATGACCATTGAGGATCTGTTGGTCGATGCAGGTGGTCTGTTGGAGTCGGCATCGACTGTCAATGTAAGCGTTTCGCGTCGTATCAAGGATACCAAGAGTACAGCGCTGAACGACGAGCTTTTGGAGACCTTCTCCGTTGAGATTGACCCTGACCTGACCGTTGGCGGCGGTAGCAACTTCAAGTTGCAACCTTTCGACCAGGTATATGTTCGTCGTTCGCCCGTATATATCACTCAGAGCAGTGTAACTGTCAATGGCGAGGTGATTTTTGCAGGTAACTACTCCCTCTCGCGTCGCGATATGCGCCTGGTCGATGTTATCAACGAGGCAGGTGGTCTTACTCCCGAGGCATACGTCAAAGGTGCCTATCTGATTAGACGCTTCACCCCCGAGGAGCAGGTTAAGAATCAGGCTATCGACCGACTGATGGCACAGCAGCGTATGGCAAGCATCGGCGAAGTATCAAAGCAGGCTGGTGACACTCTGACCATTGAGATGTTCGCTCAGGCACTTGCAGACAATTATAGTGTAGGCATCGACTTGGAGAAGGCACTTGCCGACCCCAACTCCGACTACAACATTGTACTGCGCGATGGCGACGTGATTACTATCCCTCTGCTCAACAGCACAGTACAGGTTATGGGTGCTATCAACTACCCCAACTCGGTTAGCTACCGCAAGGGCCAGACCGTCAAGGACTACGTTAAGATGGCGGGTGGATATGCACAGAACGCACGCAAGAGCAAGCCCATTGTAATCTATATGAACGGTATGGTCGATACCGGCAACAACGCACGTGTTGAGCCTGGTTGCCAGATTATCGTACCCTACAAGGTTAAGGCAGAACCTGCAAACGTTGCCGACATTGCAAGCATCTTACAGAGTTCGAGCTACTCGGCAGCAATGATTTTTTCGATTATTAATATGTTGAAATAGAGCGGACCACTATGAACGAGCAGCAGTATCAGACTCCCGTAGAGGAGCAGGAGATTGACCTTGTGGAGTTGATTGCCAAGTTGTGGCACAACCGTGGTCTGATTATTAAGGTTACCGCACTCTTTATGGTAGTGGGTCTGGCAGTGGCACTGCTCAGTCCCAAATCTTTCTCGGCAGGGTGTGAGATTGTTCCGCAAACTGGTAACACCACCACCAGCGGCAGCCTCTCGTCATTGGCCGCATTGGCAGGTATCCGAGTGAGCAATACGGGCACCAATAGCACCCTCTCGCCCTATGTCTATGAGAACATCGTGAGCAGTGTACCCTTCCGCAAGGATTTGATGTACACCAAGATACACTTTGCGGAGTTCGAGAAGCCTATCACCCTCTTCGACTACTACTTCAACCCCGAGTACAACAAACCCTCGGTGGGCGACTACATCAAACGCTACACCATTGGTCTGCCGGGTGTAATCCTCGGCGCTATTCGTGGTGAGCAACCCGAGCCTGACAACTCAGGCTTAGAACTCCACCCCGAGATTACCACAATGACCTCGGACGAGGAGAAGTGCTACAAACTTTTGGGCAGCATCACCTCTTTCAGCCTCGACGATAAGAACGGTTACCTCAGCCTCTCGGCTCAGATGCCCGAGCCTCTGGCAGCCGCCGAACTCGCGCAGGCAATGCTCGACAACTTGGAGAGTTATGTGACCCGCTACAAGATTGAGAAGGTGCAGGAGGATTTGAACTTCATCGAGGAGCGCTACAACGAGGTTAAGGCCGAGATGGAGGATATTCAGAGCCGCCGCGCCGCATTTATGGATGCTAACTACACTATCACCACCGCTGCCGCCCGCGTGCAGCAGGAGCGACTGAACACCGAGTACACCATCACCTCGACCGTCTATACCGACCTCGCCGCACAGTTGGAGCAGGCACGTATCAACGTCAAGGAGACCACTCCCGTTCTGACCGTCATCAAGCCCGTGACCGTGCCTGTCAAGAAGAGCAAGCCCGCACGTGCTAAGATATTGGTAATCTTCACATTCCTCGGTGCTGTGATGGGCGTAGGTACAGTATTGGCACTCCCCTTTGTTGCCGACGTAGTGGGCAGCAAGAAGATGAAGGGCTGGGTTAAAGAGTTGCCCGCCAAAGAGGAGGAGAGCCCAACCACAGAGGCATAAGTAAACATTTTTTAGATTATGAAAAGATTATTTTTGGCATTACTACTCCTTGCCTCGTCGCTGAGCCTCTCGGCCCAGACCCGCGAGTTGCGCGAAGGTGAGGATCAGACCAAGGTACTCTACAAGTACCCGGGTTTTGTGGCTGGTCAGGTTATTTTGAACAATGGCACCCGCACACAGGGTCTTTTGAACTACAACCTCTACACCAAGACCATACAGTTCAAGAACGACAATGGCACAGTGATGGATATTGCCGACCCCTCGCAGGTGGCATACGTCGATATGGTTGACCGCCGCTTTGTGTGGCGTGGTAATAATTGGTTTGAGATTTTGGGCGACTTTGGCGATATGTCGATTGCCTGCATCTCCTACCTCACCCCCAAGAACGAGGCTCGCTCGTCGGGCGACTATGGCGGTCAGTCGATAGCCAGCGGCTCGCACCGTGTAAGAAACTACGATGCCGCCACAGGCCAATTTGTGCTGAGCACCAACCAACTCTTTGTATTTGAGGAGCACTTCGAGTACTATGTTGTGCGCAAGAATAAGTTCTACCGCACCAACACTATCAAGAGCCTCGAAAAACCCTTCTCGAAGAGCAAAGCCGAGGTCAGAGCCTACGTCAATGCCAACAACCTCGACACCAACAACCTCGACGACCTCAAAACCCTCCTCAACCACGCAGTCGCCGAAGGGTGGTAGGGGAGAATAATGCAAAGTTCAAAATTCAAAATTGATAAAAAAAGAGCAGTTCGATACTGCTCTTTTTTTTTGTAGGGAGTGTTAGGGAGTTTAGGGAATTTAGGGAATTTAGAGAATAATGGGAACAATGAGAGTTATGGGAAAACCAATTAGACTTTTTGTGTAATAGTTTTGTTTTTCGGGTTTAGGGGATACTCTCGAAGAGAGTACAAATGAAATAGAGATATGGGTTTGTAGAGTTTACTCTAACAAAACACATATCTCTATTTTGTTTGTAGTTACTGCAAAGTAACTCCTAAATCCGCAAACTCAAACGAAGAAAAACGAAGTTTTTCGCAAGAAGTTTTTGGTCCCGCTTTTTACAAAAAGCGGGCAAAAAGCGGCAGAAATATCAATAAAAAAATTATCTTTGTAATCGAACCTAAACAAATATTACAACTATGAAACGACTACTACTCAGTGTGATGATGTTGTTGCTGCTTGCGGGATGCGGTGGCAGTGATGGTGGCGGTGGTGAGCAGGAGCCTAAGTTTAAGACATTTGAGTTTCTGACTGCGGATAATCCGCAGTTAGCCAAGAATGTACAATTATATATAGATAGTTCGGCTGCTACGGTGTCGGGTGTGCTTACTGTGGAGGTGAGCAGTATGGTGCTTGTACCTACTTTTTGGTTGGGCGGTCCTGCCACTGTTGATGGTCAGGAGGTTGTCAGTGGTGAGAGTGCTGTTGACTTCTCGGAGCCTGTGACCTTTGAGGTGACCACCGAGGAGGGCGTTAAGCGCTATACGGTGGATGTGAAGAACTTTTCGGAGTTGCCTGTGGTGAGGATTACCACCAATAATAACGCTCCGATTGTGGATAAGGAGAATTGGATTGTGGGTACTATGCAGATTGATGGTAAGGGACGCTTTGCCGATATGCCTTCGACATCTATCGAGATTAGGGGTAGGGGTAATAGCACTTGGGACTACCCGAAGAAGCCCTACGCTATTAAGTTGAGTTCCAAGAGGGAGGTGGCGGGTATGCCCGAGCATAAGCGTTGGGTGCTGTTGGCTCACTGGAACGATAAGGTGCACCTGCGTACCGAGTTGGCATTTTGGCTTGGCAGGGAGTATGCTGACCTTGATTGGAAGCAGGGCGGTGAGCAGGTGGAGTTGTTCCTCAATGGTGAGCATAAGGGGAGCTACTTCCTTTGTGAGCATATCAAGGTGGATAAGAATAGGATTCCCGATGGCTATGCCATTGAGGTCGATGCAAAGGCGGGCTCCGACGAGCCGGTCTTCTATACGACGATTACCAACCTGCCCTTCAACGTGAAGGACCCCGATGTGGAGGTGGCGAGTGCCGAGTTCGATGCTGTGAAGCAGGCTATTAACGACTTCGAGAGCGTGCTCTTTGGCGACGACTTTCTGGACGAGGAGAGTGGGTACAAGAGTATCGCCGATATTGGCTCGTTTGTTGATTGGTGGATTAGCAACGAGTTCTCGAAGAATAAGGACGCAAGCTTCTACACGAGTTGCTACCTCAACCTGACTGCCGAGGGGAAAATTAAGATGGGACCTCTCTGGGACTACGACTTGGGGTGGGGCAACTATGTCTTCAACTTCGACATCACCCCATATATCAACTCGCCTGAGGGGTTTTGGATTAAGGACGAGGCGGCGTGGATAGAGCGTATGTTCGAGGATCCCGAATTTGTGGCGCTGGCCAAGGAGAAGTGGGGTAGGATATATGCCGACAGGGCGGTTATTGTGGCGAAAGTCAGGGAGATGGCAGAACGTCAGCGTGCCTCGATATACCTCAACGACCTGCGCTGGCAGCGACTCAGCAATGTGGGCGACTACTCGCTTATCTCGCGATACTACGATGCCGAGGTGGATAAGTTTGTGGAGTGGATTGATAGGCGCTTTGCGTGGATGAACTCGGCGATCGAGGCACTATAAAACAGATAACATTACTACTTGCAATAAGGAAAAATGAACAAAAATTTGACAGAATTTGAGCGCGGCATCATCGAGGAGCGCAAGACCGAAGCCCCCTTTACGGGCGAGTATGTGAATAACCACCGCGACGGTACCTACTACTGCCGCAAGTGCGGTGCGCCGCTCTACCGCTCTGCCGACAAGTTCGACTCGGCGTGCGGCTGGCCTTCGTTCGATGACGAGATTGAGGGCGCTGTGGCTCGTCGCCCCGATGCCGATGGGGTGAGGGTGGAGATTGTCTGCGCCAAGTGCGGTGCACACCTCGGCCACGTATTCAATGGCGAGGGCTACACCTTGAAGAACATACGCCACTGCGTCAACTCGGCATCGATAGACTTCGAGCGCGAGAAGAGCGACGGGGTTGTGCCTGAGGGGGCCACGCTCGCCAATGCCATATTCGCGGGTGGCTGCTTCTGGGGTGTGGAGCACCTGATGCGCAAGATGCGCGGGGTGAAGAACGCCACCTCGGGCTATACGGGTGGTGCGCTGCGTAACCCATCATACGAACAGGTGAAGAGCGGCACTACCGAGCACGTAGAGGCGGTGTGGGTGACCTACGACCCTGCCGAGGTGGACTACCGCTCGTTGCTGCGTTACTTCTTTGAGATACACGACTTTACGCAGACCGATGGCCAAGGACCCGATATCGGGTCGCAATATCTGTCGAAGGTGTTCTGGGTGGGCGAGGAGCAACGCCAGATAGCCGAGCAGACCATAGCCGAGCTGGAAGCGATGGGCTATAAGGTCGCCACCGAACTACGACCCGCAGTACGCTTCTGGCGCGCCGAAGAGTACCACCAGAACTATTTTGCACGAAAAGGACAAGACGAAACCGAATGCCATTTCCATAAGCCAATAGATTGGAAAATTGGTTAAAGGCTTTTTTAATTTTGTCCGCTTTTTGTAAAAAGCGGAACCAAAAACTTTTGTACTATTAGTTTGCGGGTTTAGGAATAACTTGCAGTTATTACAAACAAAATAGAAAATAGGGCTTTGTTCAAGTAAACTTGACAAGCCCTATTCTCTATTTCATTTGTACTCTCTTCGAGAGTATCCCCTAAACCCGAAAACAAAACTATTACACCAATAGTTTAATTGGGTTCCCCTAAATTCTTTAAACTCCCTAAATTCCCTAACACTCCCTAACACTCCCTAAAAATAATATCAACAAGCAACGGTCGTGCCAGCAACTTCGTCTGAGGCTGAAAGCCGAAGACACACATCCCCCGCCGAGGCGGGGGCTTGGGGGTGGGTCAGGCCTGCAATTGCCTGCGGAGCAGGCAGGTGTCGAGGTAGTCAGTAGAAAGAGCAGGGTATCTACCTTACTAATGGTGCATTTCTAATGCAACACCCTCTCTATATAGGCTTTATAGTCTTTGGCGGTGGGTATGTACTCCTCATCGGCGAAGAGGGGCGAGGAGATAATCATATCGGCCGAGGAGCGGTTGATGGCGGTCGGCACATTGTAGAGGGTGGCCAGACGCAACAGAGCCTTGACATCGACGTCGTGGGGCTGTGCCTGCATAGGATCCCAGAAGAAGATGAGTGCCGAAATTTTGCCCTCGGCAATCATCGAGCCGAGTTGCTGGTCGCCGCCCAGAGGACCCGATTTCAAGAGGGTGATATCGAAACTCTCGCTACTCTGCTGGTGACGCTCCATAAGTGTAGTGGCGACCATCTTACCTGTTGTGCCGGTGCACACAAGGTGGTGGCTGAGCAGCACCTCCCAATTCCAATCTACCCACTCTACCAAATCGCGCTTCATATTGTCGTGTGCCACGAGGGCTACGCTCTTTTTAGTCTGTGCCATACGTTGTTTGATTTTTCTGTTTTATCAATACAAATATAGTGTTTGCTCCCCAAAAATCCTAATTTTTTCTGATGTGGTGCTTATAGTGGGGGCAATAGAGTGGTATTTCTCAAAAAAATGGCTATTTTTGCAAGTTATGTTGTCCGAACTCTACGGACAACCCCAAACAGACTAAGAACAAACAAGATATATTGCTATGAGCGCAGAGAAGAAATTTAAGGAGTACAAAGGGCTCTCGTTGTCGGAGACTGCCGACGAGGTGCTCAAAAAGTGGGATAAGGAGGATACCTTCCACAAGAGTATAACTATGCGCGAGGGTGCACCCACCTTCGTATTCTACGAGGGTCCCCCCTCGGCAAATGGTAAGCCCGGTATTCACCACGTTATGGCGCGTACGCTGAAAGATATCATCTGCCGCTACAAGACCCAGCAGGGCTATCTGGTGCACCGCAAGGCGGGTTGGGATACCCACGGTCTGCCCGTAGAGCTTGGTGTGGAGAAGAAACTCGGCATCACCAAGGAGGATATCGGCAAGAGTATCACCATCGAGAAGTATAACAAGGAGTGCCGCGAGGCGGTGATGGAGTTCACCGAGCAGTGGGAGGACCTCACTCGCAAGATGGGCTATTGGGTAAATATGGACGACCCCTACATCACCTACGACAATAAGTATATCGAGACCCTCTGGTGGCTCTTGAAGCAGCTCTTCGACAAGGGCCTGCTCTACAAGGGTTACACCATTCAGCCCTACTCGCCCGCAGCGGGTACAGGTCTGAGTAACCACGAGCTCAATCAGCCCGGTTGCTACCGCGATGTGAAGGATACCACCTGCACCGCACAGTTCAAGGTGGTGCGCGATGAGGTGAGCGAGAAGCTCTTCGGCGATGTGACCGGTGACCTCTACATACTCGCTTGGACCACCACACCGTGGACCCTCCCCTCGAACACCGCACTTGCAGTGGGCGAGGCTATCGACTATGTGAAGGTTAAGTGCTCGAACCCCTATACAGGTACTCCTCAGACCGTGATTATGGCTAAGGCGCTGCTTGGCAGCTACTTTACTCCCAAGATGGAGGGTACATATACCGTCTGCCCCGACGAGTGGAAGGGTGCCGACCTTGTTGGTGTTCACTATGAGCAGCTCTTCGATTGGGTACGCCCGATGGGTGACGCCTTCCGTGTGATTGGTGGCGACTATGTGAGCACCGCCGATGGTACGGGTATCGTACATATCGCCCCCACCTTTGGTGCTGACGACGACCGTGTGGCAAAACTTGCAGGCATCGCTCCGCTCACTATGCTCGACGCGGCAGGTAAGCCTCAGCCTATGGTGGACCGCACAGGTAAGTTCTTCCGTGTGGAGGACCTCGATGCAGCCTACGTTGCCGAGTATGTCAACGTGGAGAAGTATGGCGAGTGGGCTGGCCGCTATGTGAAGAACGCCTATGACGACACCCTCACCGAGAGCGATACCACTCTCGATGTCGATCTGTCGGTGATGCTCAAAGCAGCCGGCAAGGCATTTAAGATTGAGAAACACACCCACTCCTATCCTCACTGCTGGCGTACCGATAAGCCCGTGTTGTACTATCCGCTCGACTCGTGGTTTATCCGCACTACTGCCCTGAGAGATAAGATGATAGAACTCAACAAGACCATCAATTGGAAGCCCGAGTCGACAGGCTCTGGTCGCTTTGGTCGCTGGTTGGAGGGTCTGGTGGATTGGAACCTCTCGCGCTCGCGCTTCTGGGGTACTCCGCTCCCCGTATGGGCTACCGAGGATTACAGCGAGCTGAAATGTATTGGCTCTGTTGAGGAGTTGAAGGCCGAGATTGAGCGCGCAGTAGAGGCCGGCGTGATGAAGAAAAACCCCTTCGACAAGTTCGTCGTGGGTGACTTCTCCAAGAAGAACTACGAAAAGATTGACCTCCACCGCCCCTATGTTGACGAGATTGTCCTGCTGTCGAGCAAGGGTGAGCCTATGCGCCGCGAGAGCGACCTGATCGACGTATGGTTCGACAGTGGTGCTATGCCCTATGCGCAGATGCACTTCCCGTTTGAGATTTCGGCAGAGGAGTTTGCTAAGGTCTATCCCGCCGACTTCATCGCCGAGGGTGTTGACCAGACCCGTGGCTGGTTCTTCACACTCCACGCTATCGCCACTATGCTCTTCGACTCGGTTGCCTTCAAGAACATCATCTCCAACGGTCTGGTGCTCGACAAGAACGGTAATAAGATGAGTAAGCGTCTGGGTAACGCTGTTGACCCCTTCGAGGTGCTCGAAAAATATGGCGCCGATGCTGTACGTTGGTATATGATTAGCAACTCGCAGCCTTGGGACAACCTCAAATTCGACACAGACGGTGTTGACGAGGTGCGCCGCAAATTCTTCGGAACACTCTATAATACATATAGTTTCTTTGCCCTCTATGCCAATGTCGATGGCTTCACGGGCAAGGAGGCACAGGTACCCGTTGAGAAACGTCCCGAGATTGACCGCTGGATAATCTCGTTGCTCAACACTCTCGTGGAGCGTGTTACCGAGTCGTTGGAGGGCTATGACACTACCCCTGCTGCACGTATGATTCAGGAGTTTGTGACCGAGAACCTCTCCAACTGGTATGTGCGCCTCAACCGCAAGCGCTTCTGGGGTGGTGGTATGAGTGAGGATAAACTCGCTGCATATCAGACACTCTATACCTGCCTCGAAACCGTGGTTACCCTCTCGGCACCCTTCGCTCCCTTCATCTCGGAGCAGATTTTTGCCGACCTCAATGCAGTGAGTGGCAACCATAGCGAGTCGGTACATCTCAATGCCTTCCCCAAGGCGGACAAGTCGTTGATTGATACCGAGTTGGAGGAGATGATGGATATCGCTCAGCGCCTCTCGTCGATGGTACTCGCCCTGCGTCGCAAGGTGAATATCAAGGTGCGCCAGCCGCTGACAAAGATTATCGTTCCGGTGCTCGACGAGAAGATGGCTGCCCATATCGAGGCTGTCAAGCAGCTGGTTATGAGCGAGGTAAATGTGAAGGATATTGAGCTGATTACCGATACTACCGGCCTGATTACCAAGCGTATCAAGCCCAACTTCAAGACTCTCGGCCCCAAGTATGGCAAGCAGATGAAGCGCATTGCCGCCATTGTGGCTGCCTTTACTCAGGAGCAGATTGCCGAGATTGAGGCCTCGGAGAGCTATATGCTCGACGTTGACGGTGAGCAGTTGCCCGTAGTGCGCGAGGACTTCGACATCACCTCGGAGGATATGCCCGGCTGGTTGGTATCGACCGAGGGTCGCCTGACCGTGGCACTCGACGTGACCATCACAGACGAGTTGCGCAGAGAGGGTGTAGCCCGCGAGCTTATCAACCGTATCCAGAATATCCGTAAGGATAGTGGCTTTGAGGTGACCGACAAGATTGTGGTCGAGATTGAGGATTCGCCCGCTGTTCACGAGGGCGTTGAGGCATTTGGCGACTACATCGCTCAGCAGACTCTGGCTGTGAGCCTGGTGCTCGCTGCTAAGCCCGATGGTAAGTTTGTCAACAAGGTCGAGTTTGACGAGGGCGAACTGACTATCGCTGTCAGCAAGGCCAAATAGAACGATTTTTTCAAAAAAAATAGTGATGCAGGGCGATTGTCAAAAATCACCCTGCATCACTATTTTAGGGCGCTATGGGTGCGATTTTGGAGTGGTGATGGAGGTCGGGGCGCGTATAAAAAGACAATAAGTAGTGCGCGAAATTTGTTTATTTGTAAAATTGTGTTTAATTTTAACAAACGAATAAACCGAAACGACTATGGCAGAAGTTGAAAGAACAAGATATTCCGACGAAGAATTGGCCGAATTCAAGGCGATAATTCTGGATAAATTGTCGAAGGCCCGCACCGACTATGAGCTACTGCGTGCCTCTATCACCCACGCATCGAGTAACGACACCGAGGACACCTCGCCCACCTTCAAGGTGCTCGAGGAGGGTGCTGCAACCCTCTCGAAGGAGGAGTCGGGCCGCTTGGCACAACGCCAGCTCAAATTTATCCGCCACCTCGAAGCAGCCCTCGTGCGTATTGAGAACAAGACCTACGGTATCTGCCGCGAGACAGGCAAGCTGATACCCAAGGAGCGCCTGCGCATCGTGCCCCACGCTACACTCAGCATCGAGGCCAAGGAACGTAAATAGCCACTGCGGAGCGTGCCCGATATTACGATATATACCGATGGCTCGGCACTTGGTAACCCGGGTAAGGGTGGCTTTGGTGCTGTGCTAATCTCTGGGCCCTACCGCCGCGAGGTGAGCCAAGGCTACCGACTGACGACCAACAACCGTATGGAGTTGCTGGCCGTCATTGTCGCTTTGGAGATGCTCAAATTTGAGGGGAGCAATGTCACGCTCTACTCCGACTCGCAGTATGTGGTCAACGCTGTGGAGAAGGGGTGGGTCTTCGGTTGGGAACGCAAGGCCTTCGCGGGGAGGAAAAATGCCGACCTCTGGATACGCTTCCTGCGCATCTACCGCAAACATAAGGTGCGCTTTGTCTGGGTCAAGGGCCACGCCGACACGGTGGAGAACAACCGCTGCGACCAATTGGCAGTGGCTGCCGCAGGCGGAGCCAACTTGCTGGAAGATACGGGATATAAGGAGGAATAGGCGAGGGGGTTAATTCAAAATTCAAAGTTCATAATTCAAAATTCAAAATTGAGTTAAACCTGAGAGCAATGTCGAATTGCTCTCAGGTTTTAACATTTTGCACAGCACCATTTGTAAGGTAGATACCCTATTGCCTTTAATCACGACCTCGACACCTGCCTGCTTCGCAGGCAATTGCAAGCCTGACCCACCCCCAAGCCCCCGCCTCGGCGGGGGATGTGTCCCGAGGCTTTGCCTCGGGCAAAATTGCGGGCACGACCAATTGTGGGCTTCGGAAGTAGCGGGCACGACCGTTTCGAA
>JAFXAY010000068.1 GCA_017521965.1 Tidjanibacter sp.
CTTGTAGCTGCTGGTCCCCAGTTGTAATAGGTGAAAACCTTCATATTACCAAAAAAGGTAGCCCAATCGGGCTACCTTTTTTGGTTTAATTCAAAATTCAAAGTTCAAAATTCAAAATGATAAGCCTGAGAAGAACTCGATGTTCTTCTCAGGCTTGTTTAGGGAGTTTAGGGAATTTAGGGAGTTTAGAGAATTTAGGGAAAACCAATAAGACTATTGTGTAATAGTTTTGTTTTCGGGTTTAGGGGATACTCTCGAAGAGAGTACGATGAAAAAGAGAGATATGGGGCTGCCAAATTTATTTGAGCAGAACATATCTCTCTTTTTTGTCGTAATAACTACAAGTTATCCCTAAACACGCAAACTAATAGTACAAAAGTTTTTGGGGAGCCTTTTTACAAAAAGGCTCAAAAAAAGGGGCAAAATAAATCTATTCTTTCTTCTTGGGTTTATTATCCTCGTCGTTGCCGGCGTAGGCGAGGGTTGCTATGCTCAGTTGTGTGTCGAAGGTGTTGTCGAGTATTGTGCGGCCGCACGAGGCTATTGTTGCTCCGCTTGTCATCACGTCGTCGACGAGTAGTATATGCTTGTGTGCGAGGCGCTTGGGTTGTGCTACTCGGAATATCCCTTTCACATTTTGTTTTCGTTCTTCGGCTGTTTTCGAGGTCTGGCTGGGGTTGTGTCGTGTGCGACGTACCGCTCGGGTTATGCAGGGCACGCCGAGTGCTTTGGCTATGCCGCGTGCGAGGTACTCGGACTGGTTGTATCCGCGCTCCATTATTTTGAACGGGTGGAGCGGCACGGGCACTACTACGTCGATGTCGGCGTATATGGGGCTGGCTTTCAGCTCCGCGCCGAACCACTCACCGAATTGGTAGGCGTAGCGCCACTTGTGCCGATACTTGAAGGCGTGTATGGCGTCGCGGTAACGTGGGCTCTTGGCGAAGTATAGGAAGGCGCAGGCGTGTGTTATGTGCATCTCGCGCCATAGTTGGCGTACTATGGGGTTGGCCACCTTGTCGGCGGTGTGGGTGAGGGGTGCTTTGCGACGACACTCCTCGCATACGAACTGCGCGGCACTGTCGAGGGAGGTGCCGCAGATGGGACAAGATGGCGGGAATAGTACGTGGAGGAACATGGCGGGACTATTGTGGGTCAACATCTACCGTCACCCTCACGGAGGCGGTGTGGCTATCCTTGCCGAGACTCTCGATGGCTGCGGTTATTAGCCTCTTGCTCTCGCTGGCTGTGCCACCTTTTAGCCTGATTGTCAGACAGGTGTGCCAATTACCTGCAACCTGTTCGAGCGGGGGAGGGTAGGGGCCAACGACGACCATCGTGCGGTACGATGCAAGTCGGGTTGCTATGCGCTGCGCTGCCTGCTCGGCACGCTGTTGCTCGGTGTGACGGAAGGTGAGGAGCACCTCGCGGCTGAATGGTGGGTAGCCAAATGCCTCGCGCACAGAGGCCTCCTCGTCGTACATACTGCGGTAGTCGCCTGTGAGTACACGTTGCAGGGTGGGGTTGTCGGGCTCGGAGGTCTGGATTACTACGCGCCCCTGATTGTCGGTGCGACCTGCTCGGCCCGCTATCTGGGTGAGGGTCTGGAAGGCGCGCTCCGAGGAGCGGAAGTTGGGGAAGTTGAGGAGGTTGTCGGCGTTGAGCACCCCCACTACCGATACCCCAGCGAAGTCGAACCCCTTGGTTATCATCTGCGTGCCGACGAGTATATCTATTTTGCCCGCCGCGAAGTCGCTGATTATGCGCCCGTAGCGGGTGGGCGATGTCGCCACGTCGGCATCAAGACGTGCGGCGCAAGCCTCGGGGAAGAGTCGCGCAAGCTCCTCTTCAATCTTCTCTGTGCCAAAGCCTTGTGGCAGTAAGTGCCCCTTGCCGCACGCGGGACACACCTCAGGAAGCGGGGTGCGATGCCCGCAGTGATGACAGCGCAGAGAACTGTCGCTCTTGTGGTAGGAGAGGGTGACGCTGCACATCGGACAACGTACGGATGTGCCGCACTCCTCACACTCGACGTAGGGGGCAAAGCCGCGACGATTTTGGAATAACATCACCTGCCTACCGCTGTCGAGTGCCTCTTGCATCAGGTCGTGCAACTCTTTGTTTATGTGGCTTTTGCGCTCGCCGCGTCGTGCTGCACGACGAGTGTCAGAGAGGGCTATTTGGGGCAACTGACCCTCGCCATAACGTTCTGTGAGTGTGGCCAACCCGTAGCGCCCGCCGAGGGCGTTGCGGTAGCTCTCCACCGATGGCGTGGCGCTGCCGAGCAATGTGCGGCACCCGAAACGATGGGCGAGCCACACCGCCGAGTCGCGCGCCGAGTAACGGGGCGCAGGATCCTCCTGCTTGAAACTGCGGTCGTGCTCCTCGTCAACGATAATAAGGCCTAACGACTTGATTGGTAAGAATATAGATGAGCGCACGCCAATCACCACGAGTGGTCGGTCGCTGCGCGATATGTTCAGATAGATTTGCGCCCTGCGCGAGGGTGTCAGCTTGGAGTGATAGACCACCACACACTCACCAAAACACTCCTCCATACGGTCGATGAACTGCTCGGTCACCGCAATCTCGGGCAATAGGTAGAGTACCGAATTTCCTTTGTCTAACTCTTTGGCTATCAGGTGGGTGTAAACCTCGGTCTTGCCGCTGCCCGTCACTCCGTGGAGTAGTGTGGTGCTGCGCTGCTGCGACTGTCGCTCAATCTCGTCGAGTGCTCGTTGCTGCGCCTCGGAGAGCGATTTGCAGAGGTGTAGTTTGCCCTCGGTGGCGAAGATATCCACATCGCGGTAGGAGAGGGTAATCACCTCATCTTCAATTAGTCTGTGGATTTGTGGGGTCACCCCGCCGAGGCTCTTGACGCTCACCGTGCCGCTCATATCGCCACGCTCGGAGAGCCTGCCGATGAGTTGCATCATCACCCCGTAGCGCACCTTGGCTCGGCGTGCCATCTTGTCGAGCACCTCGCTGAGTGCCACCTCGTCGCCAATCAGGCGCGGGTGAAGGCCCACCACCGCCTCGCTCTTGCGCTCCACGATGCGCTCGGCAAACTCCTCGCCACTCAGCCCCGAGGGCTTCAATGCCGAGGGGAGTGCCACCCTCATCACCTCGCCGAGAGGTGTCATATAGTAGTCGGCAATCCACTGCCACAGAGCGAGTTGCATCTCGCTGACCAATCCGCCGCCATAGAGCACACGCTCCACAGGCTTGATGCGTTTGTAGTCGGGGCGATTGTTGTGCAGGCGCAGTACGATACCCATATAGCGCTTCCTCGCCCCGATGGTCACCTCCACGCCATCGCCCACGCAGAGTGTGCCCGCCAGGTGGGCAGGTACAAGATAGGTGAGCGGCTGCAACGCTATCGGCAGTATTATGTCGGCATAGAGTTCCACGAGTGGTAGAATTTTAGACAAAGGTAGGATTTTTCGTAATAATTTTTGATGTGGGAGGGGAGAAGAGTTGAATTTCTTGGAGAAAACATTACATTTGTGGCGATTTTTTTGTGATAAATTGGAATTATGAAAAAGTTTAACCCTACCTCTACTGCAACCACTATCCGTGAGTACCTGATAATCACCCTCGGTGTGATTATCTACTCCTTCGCTATTGTGGGCATCATCAAGCCCGCAGGTGGTGTGAGTGGCGGTGCCAGCGGTCTGTCGCTTATCATCGACTACGCCACCGGTATCCCCACCAGCGTATCCTTCTTTGCTATCAATGCTGTGCTCCTCGTGCTGGCTATCATCCTGCTCGGAGCCAAGTTCGGCGTTAAGACCCTCTACGCCATCTTCCTCATTTCGGGTGTGATGGGTATCTTCGAGGCGGTGATACCCGAAGGTTGGGTAGGACTTGCCGACGATAAGTTCCTCTCCTCGGTACTCGGTGGCGCACTCTCGGGTGTGGGTATCGGTCTCTGCCTGCTGCAAGGTGGCAGTACGGGTGGTAGCGATATCGTGGCGATGATTATCAATAAGTACCGAAATGTTAGTTATAGCCGCGTGGTGGTGATTGTCGATGTCTTTATCATCGGTAGCTCACTCTTCATCTTCGGCGACCTGGCTACGGTTATCTATGGTTATGTTGTTGTGGCAGTCTTTGGCTACACCGTCGATATTGTCCTCGAAGGCGATAAGCAGTCGCTCCAAATCTTTGTGATGTCCAAGCAGTACGACGAGATTGCCGACCTTGTGACCAACCAACTCCACCGTGGCGCTACCGTCCTCGACGGAACAGGCTGGTACACCAAGAAACCCGTTAAGGTGCTGATGATTGTCTGCCGCAAGACCGAGATGTCGATGATGATGAAAGCTATTAAATCCGTTGACCAAGAGGCCTTTATATCGATGAACTCCGTGATGGGAGTGTATGGTCAGGGCTTTGACACCTACAAGTAAAAAAGCCATCTGATTGGTAAATTTTGCATTTCCCTTGTGAGCCAAATGCTCATTTACATTTGGTAAATTAGTTGCTAATTCGCAAACCTTAAATATCTACTTAATTATCAATTTATTGTCCACATACATTGCGGTTATCATACAATTTTATCACATACAATTTGCATACAAAATCAGAGATTTCGAGAAAATAGTAATGCTAA
>JAFXAY010000069.1 GCA_017521965.1 Tidjanibacter sp.
GTTAAAAAAAAACTGAGAGTAGTTCCATACTACTCTCAGTTTTATAATTTAAACCCACAACCAAAAAAAAGTCATATAATCGAGGGAATTTTAGGCGCGGGTGTCTTGCCAGCCCGGAGCTTACTTTGCGTATGTGAGGCGTCACAGACGCTTTCCTATTTTAACCCCACAACCAAAAAAGTCATATGATTGAGGAAATTTTAGGCGGGGGAGTCTTGGCGGCCACGCGCATACTCTATGTATGTAAGTGGTCGACAAGGCTCCCCCAACACCAAATTTACCAATCAGATGGCTTTTTTCACTACACGAGGCCCGAGAACCCCATAAACGCCATCGCCAAAATACCTGCTGTTACAAGTGCAATAGGCACACCCTTGAACGACTTAGGTACGCCATTGACTGCCAGGCGCTCGCGGATACCTGCAAAAATAACCAATGCCAGAGCGAAGCCCAGAGCGGTACCAACTGCATAGACAAACGATTCGAGCAGGTTGAACTCCTTCTGCACAAGCAGCAGAGCCACACCCAGCACAGCACAGTTGGTGGTAATCAGAGGCAGGAAGATACCGAGTGCCTGGTAGAGCGAGGGGCTGAGTTTCTTCAACACAATCTCCACCATCTGCACGAGCGATGCGATAACCAAGATAAAGACGATGGTCTGCATAAACTCGATGCCCAGAGGCACAAGGATATAGTACTGAATCAGGTAGGCAACAATCGAACTAATAGCCATCACAAAGGTAACAGCAGCACCCATACCTGCGGCGGTATCGACCTTGCTCGAAACGCCCAAGAAGGGGCAGATACCCAAGAATTGGGACAATACGACATTATTAACGAATATCGCACCGATAATGATTAACAGATACTCCATAACAGCTATTATTTGAGTTTAGTAGTCAGTTTATTAAATATCACCATCAGGTAGCCCAGAGCGATAAATGCACCGGGTGCCAAGACAAAGATAAGGATACCGTTGTCGGCGTTGAAGAGTTGCTGACCGAAGATAGCACCAGTGCCGAGCAACTCACGCACAGCACCCAGCAGGGTGAGCGAGAGGGTGAAGCCCAAGCCGATGCCTACGCCATCGAGTGCCGAGTCGAGCACACCGTTCTTCGAAGCGAACGCCTCGGCACGACCCAAGATGATACAGTTCACCACAATCAGGGGGATAAATACACCGAGAGTCTCGTAGAGGCTGGGAACGTAGGCCTTCATCAAAAGCTCAATAACGGTCACAAACGAGGCTATCACCACAATAAATGAGGGAATACGCACCTTATCTGGAACAAAATTCTTAATCATCGAGATAACAATGTTCGACATAATAAGCACAAACATTGTTGCCACACCCATACCCAGACCATTAACAGCCGAGGTGGTAGTACCGAGGGTGGGACACATACCGAGAATCAGCACAAATGTAGGATTCTCCTTTACAATACCTTTGGTAAGGATACTCAATTTACTCATAGTCAACTCCTCCCAATCTATTTGTTAGACACTTGTTTATAGGCCTCATAGGCTGCGGCAACAACCTCGGTGTAGGCACGCGACGAGATTGTAGCGGCAGTCAGTGCATCGACATCGCCACCATCTTTGCGCACTTTGAGGTTCAAATCGGCGGCCTTCTTGCCCTCGATGCTCTTACGCACCACGTTATCGGGTTTAGCCAGATTAGCGCCCAGACCCGGGGTCTCGGCCTGTTTGAGCACCTCAACGCCCGAGATAGTACCCTCGACGTCGAAACCGACCATCAGGCGAATCTCGCCACTAAAACCGTTCATAGTGTATGCCTCAAAGGCGTAGCCGACCACCTCGCCGGCAGCATTGGTCGCGGTGAATACCTTAAACTCCTTGCCATCAACATTGATTACATCCTCCGAGGTCTGCTCAAAGGCGGGGAGCACTGCGGCAATACTCTGAGTAACTTTCAGTTGCTCAGCCTTGGTGATGGGGTCCAAAGTAACCTTATAGACCAGACCAACAGCTGCCGAGCAGACGAGTGCGATGCAGAATAGCACCAACACCATATTCTTCAAACTGCTTTTCATACTCTCTCCTCCTACTTTTTAGCGGGTGCACCGAAACGCTTGGGCAAGATATACTTGTCGAGCAGAGGCACTACCGAGTTCATAATCAAAATTGCGAAGGACATACCCTCGGGATATGCACCCCACAGACGTACCAGCATAGTAATCACACCGACACCCACACCAAAGATAATCGAGCCTTTGGGGGTCATAGGCGAGGTGACATAGTCGGTAGCCATAAACCACGCACCGAGCATAGCTCCACCACCCATCAGGTGGAACAGAGGCGACATATAGGCCTCGGGAGCAATCAGCCAGGTGATGAGCGAGAAGATGCCCATCGAGCCGAGTACTGCCACGGGGATATGCCAAGTGATAACCCTACGCCACAACAGGTAAAGACCACCAAGGAGCAGAGCCAATGCCGAAATCTCACCAATCGAGCCGCTCTCCACACCGATAAACATATCCTTGATGCTCACGCTCTGCATCACCTCAGCCACAGGCACGCCATTTTTGAGTGCCTCCTTAGCCATTGTCAGAGGAGTTGCACCCGAGATAGCGTCGGCAGCCTCGGGGAAGGTAGTCATAGCCACGGGGAAGGCAATCAGCATAAATACACGACCAACGAGTGCGGGGTTGAAGATGTTCTTACCCAGACCACCAAAGGTCATCTTAGCCACACCGATAGCCACCAGCGCACCGATAGCCACCATCCACAGAGGGATATTCACCGGAAGGTTAAATGCCAACAAGACACCGGTCACTACTGCCGAGAGGTTGTTGATAGTCAGTTTGCCGCGCAGCATATAGCGCTGTATAAACCACTCAAAGAGGAGGCAGCAGCACACCGAGAAAAGGGTCAGGGCGAGCACTCGCAAGCCATAGACCACTGTCGAAACCACCAACGCAGGTACAAGCGCAATCAGAACATCGAGCATCAGTCGCTGAGTCTTGTTCGGACCGTGTACGTGCGGAGCGGGCGATATAATCATTTTGTTCTCCATAGTCACATAGAATTAAAGTTACGCCTTGCGGGCTCTCATTATCTTCATCACCTCGGCCTTACCCAGACGCAGATAGTCGAGCAAGGGGAGATTCGAGGGGCAGGTATAGGTACAGCAACCACACTCGATACAGTCGAAGATGAAGTGCTGCTCTGCCATATCGTACATCTTCTGCTTCGATACATTTGCCAGCAGATAGGGCTCCAAGCCCATCGGACAAGCATCTACACACTTGGCGCAACGGATACAGTCGCCCTCCTCGCCACGCAGAGTCTCCTCCGAGCGGAGCACCAAGACACCCGACGAACCCTTCATCACGGGAGCCTCGATGTTGGACATTGCACGACCCATCATCGGGCCACCGCCAATCACCTTCACTCCACCCTCGGGCAGACCGCCACAATGTGCCAGCAGGCTGCTGATAGGAGTACCGATGCGCACCAAGAGGTTAGCAGGCTTCTGCATTGCCGAGCCGGTAACGGTCACAATGCGCTCCACCAGAGGTTTGTTCTTCTGGACAGCCTCATATACCGCGTAAGCAGTACCTACGTTCTGCACTACGCAACCGGTGTCGATAGGCAGTGCACCGCTGGGAACCTGACGACCGGTCACAGCAGCAATCAGCTGTTTCTCACCACCCTGCGGGTACTGCACCTTCAAGGGCACAATCTCCACATCGGTAGCCGAGCCAACCAACTTCTGCAAGCGAGCAATAGCATCGGGCTTGTTGTTCTCAACGCCCACAAAGCTCTTCTTCACGCCGAGTGCACGAGCCAAGATACGAACACCAACCAACAACTCCTCGCCCTTTTCGAGCATCAGGCGATAGTCGGCAGTCAAATAAGGCTCACACTCTACGCCATTGATAATGAGGTACTCGGCACTCTTGCCGGGAGGCACCGAGAGTTTCACCTGAGTAGGGAAGGTAGCACCACCCATACCCACGATACCTGCGGCAGCAATCTTCTCCACAATGGCCTTTGGCTCCAAATTGCACTCACTAATCAGAGTATCGCTCAAATCGACACCCTCTACCCACTCGTCGCCCTCAACCTTGATGGTAACAGCAGGCACACGCAGGCCATTAGCGCCCACGATGGTATCCACAGCAGTCACAGTACCCGACACCGAGGAGTGGATATTGCTCGACACAAAACCTCCTGCGGTGGCAATCACCTGACCTGCCAAAACCTTATCACCCTTTGCCACACAAGCCACAGCGGGTGCACCGATGTGCTGCGAGAGCGGAATCGACACACTCTCGGGCAGAGCAAAGCGCTGAATTGCAGCACCTGCGCTCCACTTCTTGTTGTCGGCAGGGTGAATTCCTCCTATCGGAAATGTCTTCAACATATCTATATACAATTTTTGTTATTATTCGTTCTTAGGCTCTGCTGCGGGCTTCTCCACTGCGGGAGCAGCAGCTTTCTCGGTAGCAGGTGCTGCGGGCTTTGTAGCAGGTTTTGCTGCGGGTTTCTCACCCTCCTCAGCAGGCTTGCGAGCGGGGAAACCCACCTCGACGATAGCACCTGTGGGGCACTCTACCACACACTTGCGGCACAAGCGGCACTTGGTGGAGTCAATAAAAGCGAGGTTATTCTCGACGGTGATAGCACCGAAGGGACAAACCTTGGCACACTTACCGCAACCGATACAAGCAGCCTTGCAACTCTTACGAGCCACGCCACCCTTATCCTTATTCACGCACGACACATAGACCTTGCGGCTCTTGGGGAACTTCTTGCGAAGTTCGATAACACCCTTCGGGCAAGCCTTTACGCAAGCGCCACAAGCGGTACACTTCTCGTCATCAACCTCGGGAAGGCCTGTTTCGGAGTTCATAGTGATTGCACCGAACTCACAAACTGCGGTACAATCGCCCTTACCCAGACAGCCGAAGGTACAGCCTGTCTCACCACCATAAGTAGCAGCCACAACAGCACACGAAGGTGCACCGTCAAACTGGTTGGTGCGAGGACGATTAGCGCACGAGCCTGCACAACGGACAACAGCCACCTGAGGCTCACGCTCAGGAGCAGCCTTGCCCAGATAGTCGGCAACAGCCTTCATCACGTCGCCACCACCCACGGGGCAATAGAGAGCCGAGATATCGTCGTTCTTAACAAGTGCCTCGGCCATACCGCGACAACCGGCAAAGCCGCAACCGCCACAGTTGGCACCCGGCAACATCTTCTCAACCTCGTCGATACGGGGATCTTCCTCTACTTTGAACTTCTGGGCGACGAAGTAGAGCACCGCCGCCAACACAGCACCTAACACACAGAGTGTCAGAATTGTGTAACCTAAAACTCCCATCTCTTTTTGTTATAACGTTTGTTTGATTTTGAATACCATAACCTTCTCCAACTTATGGCGGAAGAGCCACAAGCCGATATAATAGAGAGCGCACGCTCCGAGCGACGAAAGGCCCGAGACGACCTCGCCCAAGCCACACTCCATAAGCACCAAGAGTACTGCAAGAATAATAAAGAAAGGCACCACGTAGGCGTAAATCACCGCCTTGATGCCCATCACCTGCTCCATCTGCACGGTCACCTCCTGACCCACCTCATACTGTTCGGGCATCTCGGTATAGACCGTCACCATCTTCTCGGCCTGCTCACTCATCGAGCACACCGAGCGCGACTTGCAACTACCGCACGCACTTACCACAGTAATCTCTACCTCAACGCGGTCGGCCTCGACCGCCTTCACCACACCTGCGTGTTCTACAATTGCACTCATTAGAAACCGTATTTACTTGTCAAAGGCATCACGCGGTCCTTGCCAAAGGTGCAATACGAGATACGCAGCACGGGACAGAATTGGTGACGTTTCTGCACATTACGCAATATGTTGCCATAGATTTTATAGACTACCTCGCTATCGAAGCCGGCATTGATAATCTCCTCGCGGCTCTGACCCTCCTCCAACATACGGTAGATGATGGCATCGACAATATCGTAGGGAGGCATATAGTCGGTATCCTTCTGGTCGGGTCGCAACTCTGCCGAGGGCTCCTTGTCGATAATCGACTGAGGGATAATCTCGCGCTCACGGTTAATAAGATTTGCCAGAGCATAGACGTCGCGCTTATAGACATCGCCCAAGATACTCAGCACACCTGCGCTATCGCCATAGAGGGTGCTGTAACCGAGTGTCAACTCGCTCTTGTTGGTGGTGTTGAGCAGCACATCGCCATACTTGTTCGACAGAGCCATCAGCATCACACAACGCAGACGCGACTGGATATTCTCCTCTGTCACACCCACCTCGCTCGACTCACCCAACACGGGAGCCATAGCCTCGGTCACCACACGATAGGCATCGGTGATGGGGACAATATCATATTTCAGCCCCAGATTCTTGGCCATCTCCACCGAGTCGTCAACAGAGTGGTCGCTCGAAAATTGCGATGGCATCAGCAGCACACGCACATTTTCGGGCCCCAACACATCGGCAGCAATAGCAGCCACCACCGCCGAGTCGATACCGCCCGACAGACCCAGACACGCACTCTTGAAGCCATTTTTCTCGAAGAAGTCTTTCAGACCCAACTTGATGGCGCTCATAGTGTTGACCGTCTTGTCCTGATAGGGTATCTCGATAGGCTTGTTGTCGGCATCGAGGTCAACCACCACGAAGTCCTCTTTGAAGCTGTCGAGCAGTGCGATAGCCTCGCCCTTGTGGTTGAATACTGCCGACGAACCGTCGAAAATGGTATCGGTGTGGCCACCCAACTGGTTTACATATACCAAATTGCGCTCGGTGATAAAACCGCGCTCGGCCATATAGGCATAGCGTCGCTCGATGCGTCTTCTGCGCCAGCGGTCGGCGTCGAGGAAGATTACGGTATCGGTTGCCCTCACATAGTTGGTGTTCAGTGCATCTTTGCCGAGCACCACAGCCACCTTGTGGCCACCAATGAAGAAGTAGTCACAACCGTCGCCCGACGCAAGATAGGGCGCCTCGTCGCGCTGATTCAAATCGCGCTTGGTGACAAAGCTCACCACCTGACGGTTTTGGATAATTGCGGCGGCACTGAGCGTCTGCTGCGAGTGCTGTATGGGTAGTCCGATAACTACGGTTATATTGTCGCAGAAGGCGGCAATCTCGATCAAGGCCTCCTCACACATTTCGAGGAACTGCACCTTGTTGAGCAGGTCGTATGCAGGAGCTCCGGATATTGCATACTCGGCAAACACAGCTACTTCGGCACCGGCCTTCTTGGCTTTTTCGATGGCCTCCACGATTTTCATTTTGTTGGCATCGAAAGCACCAATCGTATAATTTAATTGAGCGACAGCTACTTTCATAACGGATTGGATATTTTATCACAATTTGGGGGCAAAGATACAACTTTTCGGACAAAGTTGTACTCCTATTTAAAATAATACTATTTTAATTTACCTCTCCTCCCCCCGGACAAAAAAAAATCCTGCCCCGAAGAGTGGAGCAGGATTTGTTTTGTTGTATTCTATAAATACTACTTATTGGCTTCGAAGAGCACTTTGTACTCATCATTCTCCAACCACTGTACAACATCGTGGTCGAAAGTACCTCCATTGATAGTCAGGTTAGCAGCATCGCCTTTATAACCCGCACCAATAGAAACTGTACCACCCAAGAACTCACCACCATTGATGGTGATAGAGGTATTTGCGTGGCTGTTACCATACGAATAGGTGTAGAGTACGTCCGCCTCATCGGGATTTGCCTTGGTCGACTGCATCACACCACCATTGATAACTACGGTAATCTTAGGAGCAACTGCGCTATTGCTACTTGGAAGCTGAATCCACGCAGGGGTTGCACCTGTTACGGTACTGCCCGCATTCATAGTGAACCATACATCATCCTGGTTGTACTTTGCAATACGCAATGCGCAACGCTTAGCAGTCAGAGTACCACCGTCCAAAACAAACTTACCCTTATCATCAACAGCATAACTTGCACCGCCATCACTCTCGTTGATAACGGTCACGCCCTTACCAATGTAAAGGGTTGCCTCGTTGGTGATAGTGTTGGTTGCATAAGCAGGAACAGCCTGCAAGTCGGGGTCACTTGCCACAAATGTGATAACAGACTCCTCAGCTGCACTATTCACAATACTCAAATCACCCAAGTTATTGAAGATTGCCGAAGCCTTACCATCATTGTCAACTGCATAGCTCAACTTATGACCGTTCATATCCAAAACAATCTTCTTATCATTTGCAATCGTAACGGTTTTATTAATTGTCACATCACGAGTCATCTGGATAGTCTCACCAGCCTTAGCTTTCTCAATAGCAGCCTCTAAGGTAGTATAAGTATAAGCATAGTCGCCATAAGCTATTATGAAAGAATTATACTGAATTGTGGTATTACCATTTGTGCCATCAAATGTAACAGATGCGTTGTCACCTGTCACACCAGCACCTACAGAGTCGCCTTTTACCACTATATTACCACCGGTAACCATTACCTGCGAATTAACAGCATCTTTGTTGAGTGAGATAGCATCATAAGCCTCGACATCACTATTATCATTGCAGGTGATAGTGGTATTGTTGATAGATACATTTACATTAGCAGCACCAATATTCACAGCATTCAGACCGGTCAAGTCAGAGTTCTGGATGAATACCTTAGCACCAGCAGCACTACCTGCAACATTTACAGTGTAATTGGCAGCAGTGGCAGTAACATTATCAATTGTTACCTTCTTGGTGCTCTGGATGACGTTGATAGCACGCTCACCCGATGCCTTGATAACCAGATTCTTGATGGTTACATCGTTTGCACCGCTTACGTTGATAGCGCGACCTGCACTCGAAGTCAAAGTATGGGTATTACCGTCGAGAGTAATATCTCTACTGATTACCAGAATTTCGCTGGCAGTCAAGTCGTTGCTCAATTTGATAGTGGTAAATGCCTCATTGGCCATTGCAGTATTAAACTCGCTCACACTGCCAACAACTGCCACAGTCTCATCTTTAACGAGTGTGTATGTGCCATTGCCATTATCAACAAACTCGCTGGCCAACGAGAAGAGGTCGCTATTTGTATTATCCTTAGCCGACTCAGTGAAGATACCGCCTACAACTTTGCCTTTAACACCAGCCTTGGTTGCATCGTTACAACCAATCTTGGTATTGAATGTACCGCCGGTAACCGATAGCTTAACATTATCGGCGCTGTGGTTGGTCAAGAATACCGACGAGCCATCAGCACCTGCGGGGCTAAACTCACCACCGGTGATAGTCAACTGACCGATCTTGGTAGTATGGTCACCCGAACCGCTTGCATTACCCTGCTGCATCCAAACCTGACCCTCGAATACACCGCCATTGATGACAACATCGCCATCGGTGTAGAAGTTGCGCAGACTACGCGACTTAGGCGACGAAATAGTACCACCATTAATCTCTACTACACCTGCGCTATGGTTGTCGATAACGTAAGCAATAGGATCACCACTACCTGCAAACTGGCGAGGACCTTTGTGCTGAATAAGACCAGTCTCTTCCAACGAAATGGTCAAATCGCCCTGGTTTCTGATAACATAGGTACCCCAGCTCGAACCCGAAGGACCTGCACTCAGATCCTCGAAAATGATAGCACCGTCACCAACAATGGTCAGTTCACCCAAATTGGTAATCATTGCGTACGATGCATCGCACAATCTCTCCTGGCTGATGGTATAACCAGCGAGGTCGAGAGTGAAGTTGCCATTGACTACCAGCGCATTTCTCAGAACAACATCAGAGGTCAAAGTATATTCGCCACCATTCTCAATTGCCTTGCGCAACTCCTTCTCAGCAATACTCATCACTGCCACATCCTCGCCAATAGTCATATTCTCAATATCGGCATCATTGTAGTAGTAAACATAGGTTACCTCGTCGGTATTATCATCAGCACGAGTGATGTTTGCAACACTTGCACCTGCTGCAAGCTCAACGTTACCGGCTTTAACAACCAAATTAGTAATCTTCGACTCTTTGCTGAGAACAAGAGTATTCTCAGCGGTAGTAACGGTCAGATTTACAATAACACCATTTACATAAACGGTAGTATTGGGCATATCAATAACAAGATTATCGATAGCTTCCTCAGGGAGAGTCACATTGAGAACGGCGATAGGATTGGTAACATCATCTGCTTCGTCAATAACAATATCGCCGGTATATTCAACATTTTCGATGGCAATGCTCACCTCATTGTCAATGGTAGCCTGCTCGGGAATAACGATTGTTGTATTGGTAGCATCAGCAGCGATATCGGCGATAACTACATTGCTTGCGCCCTGCTCCAAAGCCTTGTTTGCAGCAGCAACCGAAGCAGCAGCCTCGCCACCCTCGATAGAGCTGGAACCAATCTGCAAACGCTGCAACGAACGAGCACTGATAGTCTTATTCTCGAAGGGGATAGTTACAGTCTCGCCCTCAGCCATGAACGACACGGTGATATTATCATAAACACCAGTAGGCACGGGAATGTAGAACACACGGTCTGCCTCAGCAGCATTGTCGTAAGTAATGGTTACCACATTGTCGGTATTGCTTGCCGAGGTGGTCAGCACGGGGGTAGCAGCCGAGAGGTCGGCAGTGAACTCACCGGTAATCTTGTTGCTGGCAGTCACTGTCAGTGTCTGGTCACTACCTGCGGGCAGATTGGCAATCTTCACACACAGAACACCACCGAGGTGCTTGAAGTATACCTTACCATCCTCGATAGCCGACCACATAGGAGGATTGAAACTATTACCTGTACCGTCCAGCACAAAGTAGTCGTTATCCTCAATGGTGTACTCATACGATGCGGGGAAGTTGTAGGTCAGGTTAGTGCCTGCCAGCTTGTGACCTGCATTGTAGGGATAGACAGCATAACCCTGAGGCTCACCGCCCATATATGGGGCAGTAAAAGTAGCGGTGCTCTCACCCTCATCGCCGCTATTGATCGACATCTTCGAGAATAGAGAAGCACTCTGAGTAGTAGTGACGCCGATAGCGTCGTTCACAGTCCAGAAGAAGGCACCTGTCGAGCTAAATCCAACACGCGAGCCGGGCTGGTCGATAGCTGCCTCAATTTTTACGGAGTCGTTGATAAAGTCAACACCCTCATCGGTTGTACAACCAACAAACGCGATGGTTGCCAACATCACTAAGCCAAAAATCTTTTTCATAGATTGGGAATAAAATGTTATTGATTAGTCTTGCCAAATACCACCTTCGCCACCGCCACCGGTGGTCTGAGCGATGCCGGCCTCAACAGATACCTCAATCACCTCGATCGAGGGCACAGAATAGATTGTTTTGTTCATACTTTCAGTTGTTTATAAAATTAATAAATTACAGTAGTTCACACGCACAAAAAGCCATAACGACCACATAGGCACAAAGTGCCAAATGGGCATTACAACAAAAATACACCTGAAATAATTACTTAAAACTTGAAGATGGGGAGCAAATTTACCCCCCCCGACTAGTCTATCTCGCTGATAATCAGCTATTTACACTGATTAATTCACACGACACTATCAGGGTGTATAATAATTTTCGAAGTGAGGGCACACTTACTGGGGACAAAGTTAGAAAAAAATTTTGGAAAAAGACAACAACACAAGCAAAAATAAGAGATATAAATAGCAAAAAGAGCCAATCCATAAATTGACTCTTTTACAAGTTAACTAGCTAAGCGTAACGCAAATAATAGCTTGTTAGACAGTTCCCATTTCAACTAGAACGACCAACCACATTTAAGGGCAAAGCCCGTAGTGTTAAATCCTGCCAACTTACTCTTCACACCTATCCACAGCGGTCCCTTCTCTTCGCTATTAACTCGGCGAATACGAGAGCCGAACTCAAAAGAGACAAAAGGCTTACGATAACCGAAGTCGAAACCATAACTTCCACTAAAATAGGGTGCTACACGCTTATTGCCCAGCGTCAAACGAGTATTGGCATAGGCGGCCACCGAAGGACGCATACCGCCAATAGCCATAAACTTACCTTCGACTGCGTGAAAACCTGCCCCTGCACCCACAAAGATATGGTTAGTCAGATTGTAGCCATAGACAGCGTCCATATTGAGAGCGTAGGGCATACCATATCCCACCTCAACAATACCTGTAAATCCACGCTCCTTGTCACTCATCACAAAAGGCTCACCACCATCTCTCCGACTATTGACCATACCGGCAATAAAGAAAGGGATACTTGCCGCGCCGACAACTGCAGCCGCATAGATACCTCCGCCTGTAAAGAGGGGCAACCCACCACCATACATATACTCATCTTCCTCCTCTACCCCCATAAACCCTATGTAGGCATCGTGAGCAACCCCGGCCAAGGCAAGTCCCAAACCCGTGAACAACACACTCTTCCCCACATCGGTCCACTTCTGCCCCTTTGTTAATTCTATCGGGTCACTCCCCTGCTCTATCTCTGTCTGGAAAGGATTTTCGCCCATCGGCATATAGGCATACTGCGCCATAGAATTGTTGCACACCAACAGCGCGACCAACGCAAAAATTACAATTCGGACTACCTGTTTCATAATCTTCAACTATTTAAGTCTATACAATAACTCTTAGAACGACCAACCGCATTTAATGCCGAAATTTGAGGCATCAGCACCCCTAAACTCGCTCTTAAAACCAATCCATAACGATGTACCCGCATCACTTTTCACTCTTCGGATACGTGTTCCAAACTCCACACCCGTATAAAGTGATTGGCAGGGAATATCATATCCGAAACTGCCGCTAAAATAGGGAGTTACTCGTTTAGCTCCCAGCGATATGCGGGCATTAGCATAAATGGGTAGAGAGTACAAAAAAGTGTCATACTTGAATATATCCACCATCTCCCACAAGCCTAAACCTACGCCTCCACCAAGGAAAACATTATTTGTCACATAATATCCCCTAACATAGTCAACGCTCAACAGATTGCCAATACCACAACCCAATGTCAGAAAGTTGGCAGGGCCTATCTTATCACCCTCAAAAATAATTGGTCGACTGCTGTCCGTTTTGTAATAATGGCCCACAAGATAGAAAGGCAGACTTGCAAGTGCCGAATAAAACGCGGCATAACCAGCCATAAGAGTAGGCATCGTCGCCCCTTCACCACGCACAACCGCTCCATACACATCTAAGGACAAAATAGTTAAAGCCGATGCCAAACCCGTAAAGAGCACACCCCTACCCGCATCGGTCCACTTTTGACCCTTGGTAAGGGCCATCGGGTCACTCACCTGCACCTGCTCAATCTCCGTCTGAAAAGGATTTTCGCCCAGCGGCTGATAGGCATACTGAGCCATAGAACTGCTGCACACCAACAGCGCAACCAACGTAAAAACTGCAATTCGAACTACCTGTTTCATAATCTTCAACTATTTAAGTTATAAAAAATGCCTTAGCGCACCCAACCATACCAGAGGGAAAACGCGCATCACTCGCTACCAAAATCGCCACCACAAATGCACACGAGGCACATCTGCCCGATACAAATATAATAAAAGGATAACAAACAAACAAACACACAAACAAGAAACCACGCAGAAAAGACAGAAAAATGCAGTGGAGAACATCGCAGGGCGTAGAGAAGAAAGAATTTTTGATTTTTTTTGGGTGTAGTTTTGGAAATTCAAAATATCTGCCTATCTTTGTGCCGCAATTCCGAGAGGGTCACCCTCGAACGAATCGCAAAATGGTCTGGTGCCATAGCTCAGTTGGTAGAGCAAAGGACTGAAAA
>JAFXAY010000070.1 GCA_017521965.1 Tidjanibacter sp.
AAAAAAAAGTCATATGGCTGAGGGATTTTTAGGCGGAGGAGTCTTGGCGGCCACGCGCATACTTTGTGTATGTAAGTGGTCGACAAGGCTCCTCCAACACCAAAATCACCAGCCAGATGACTTTTTAAAAAGAATAAAGGGTTGGAAACCCCCAACCCTTTATTCTTCTTCTTCTTTCGCTTACTCGCTCTTCTTAACGTAACGACGCTCTTTGATACGAGCCTTCTTACCGGTCAGCTCACGCAGGTAGTAGATACGTGCGCGACGTACTGCACCGTACTTGTTAACCTCGATGTGGTCGATGGGGGGCGAGTAGAGGGGGAAGATTCGCTCTACGCCTACGCCATTCGAGATCTTGCGAATAGTAAACATCTTGGTTACACCGCGGCCCTTGATCTGGATTACCACGCCACGGAAACTCTGCAGACGCTCCTTGTTACCCTCGACGATCTTGTAGGTAACAGTGATGGTATCACCGGCCTTGAACTCGGGTACCTCAGGTTTCTGCCACATTGCATCCTCTGCAATTCTAATCAAATTATCCATTGTCCTTATAAGGTTTTTAGTTATGTGCGGAATATTACGGACTCCTGCGTTCTCATAAGAGATTCCTACACTTAGCCCGCAAAAGTAACCATTTTTTCTCAGCCACCAAAATTTTCCATTATTTTTTTAAACTATTGTCACTTATCGCCCCAAAAAGGGTATATTTGTACCCCGTAAAATGGAAGAAGTATGAACAAGAAACCACTTATATTTATCACCAACGACGACGGTTATGCCAGCAAGGGCTTTGCCGCTATCGTCGAGGTGGCAACCCGCCACGGTCGTGTTGTGGCTATCGCTCCCGAGCATACGCAGAGCGGTATGTCGCACGCAATCACTATGTTCTCGCCCCTCTACCTGCGCAAGGTGCGCGACGAGGAGGATGTGCAGGTATATGCCTGCTCGGGTACTCCTGTCGATTGTGTGAAGATGGCCTACGACTATCTGCTCCTCAACGACCGTCCCGACCTCAACATCTCGGGCATCAACCACGGGTCGAACTCCGCTATCAGCGTGCTCTACTCGGGCACTATGGGCGCGGCTATGGAGGCAAGTTTCTACGGTGCACCCTCCATCGGTCTGTCGCTCACCGACCACAGTGCCGACGCCGACTTTGACGCCACCTGCGAGTTTGCCGACAAGCTCATCGGCAAGGTGCTCGCCGAGAGGCCTGCCGCACCCCTCTGCCTCAACGTCAATGTGCCCATCGGCCGCCCCGAGGAGATCAAGGGTCACCGTGTATGCCGCCAGACCCGCGGCTACTGGAAGGAGGAGTTCTACTGCCGCAAGGACCCCCGCGGTAAGGATTACTTCTGGCTCACGGGCGACTTCGACAATGCCGAGCCCGACGCCCCCGACACCGACGAATGGGCACTCCGCAATGGCTACATCGCCATCGTCCCCGTGCAGGTCGATATGACCGACTACAAACGTATGAACGAGATGGAAAAACTTTTGGAGTAGTTTTTCCAATTCAAAGTTCAAAATTCAAAATTGATTAAAACTGAGAGCAATATCGAATTGCTCTCAGTTTTTTGTAGGGAGTTTAGGGAGTGTTAGGGAATTTAGGGAACTTAGAGAGATACCATTTAAACTATTGTTTAATAGTTAGGTTTTTCGGGTTTAGGGGATACTCTCGAAGAGAGTACAAATGAAATATAGGTAAGATTAGTCAAGCTTGCTTGAACTATATCTTACCTATATTTTGTTTGTAATAACTACAAGTTATCCCTAAACACGCAAACTAAATAGTACAAAAGTTTTTGGTTCCGCTTTTTACAAAAAGCGGAGAAAACCCAAAAAACGTGGTACATCTTTTGCTCAGTGTGTTAGGTCAAACTTAAATCAACGCACTTATGAATTGTTTTTCACACACAGGGCAGTCGATGTCTATTGTTATGTTGGCTGTTGCGCTATTGGTGGTGGGTTGCAAGTCGCACAAGCAGTCGGGAGATGTTGCTGAGCCTGAATACTCTGCTGCTATGGCTGTTAGCGAGGATATCTCGCGTCGGCTTACGTTCACCACTCGTCTGACGAGTAATGTCGATATTGTTATTCAGCCGCGTGTTGCGGGTTACCTTTTGGAAAAGAGGTATAAGAAGGGTATGCCTGTGCGCAAGGGGGAGTTGATATATGTCATCGACCCGTCGCAGACCAACCTCACCGTGTCGGCCAACCGTGCTTCGTTGTCTTCGGCGCGTGCTATGCTCACCGAGGCGGAGAACAACTACCGCCGCGCCCTGCCCCTTGCGGAGTTGGATGCTATCAGCCAGACCTCGCTCGACCAGTACCGCGCCACCTATGAGGCTGCCAAGGCTCAGGTCACCTCTGCCGAGGCGGCGCTCAATAATTCGACTATTGAGTTGGGCTATACGAAGATATACTCCCCTATCGACGGTATTATTGGCGATACGAGTGCCTCTGTTGGCGACTTGGTGGGCCCGGGCACGGAGTTCTCGACGCTGAGTACTGTGTCGGACGTGAGTATCGTGGGGGCCACGCTCTCACTCCCTTTTGCGAGCTATCTGGCTATTGTTGACCCGAGTGAGGAACTTACGCAGAGCTATGATAATAGTAAACTGCTGAGCAATATAGAGCTGTTGATGCCCGACGGTACGCTCTACCCTCACGCGGGCTATTATAGCCATACGGAGAAAAATGTAGGCTCGGCGAGTGGGTCGATACAGATTGCTGTCAACTTCCCGAACCCTGAGGGGGTGTTGAAGGCGGGGCAGTACGCCTCGGTGAAGGCCGACGTGGGTATGCCCGTGGGTGTTGTGATGGTGCCACAGCGCGCTGTTGACTCTGTGCAGGGCGTGGAGAGCCTCTGGGTTGTCGGCAACGACGGGGAGGTGGAGTATCGCGCGGTGGAGGTCGGCGAGACCTTTGGCGATATGTGGATTATCGAGAGTGGCCTGAGCGCGGGCGAGGTGGTACTCACCGAGGGACTTGGCCGCGTGCGCAATGGGCAGAAGGTGAAGTACCATATTGAAAGATAGAGAGATATATACCACAACAAACCTCCATTAGAACCACAACAAAATGTATAAAAATTTCATTAACCGACCGATATTCGCTATGGTCATCTCCATAGTGATTGTGCTGCTCGGCGCGCTTGCCATCACTCGGCTACCCGTGGAGCAGTACCCCGACATCACCCCGCCCGTTGTGGAGGTCACCGCCTCCTACCCGGGTGCCGATGCCGAGGTGGTTGCCGATGCTGTGGCGACCCCCATTGGCGAGAGTGTGATGGGTACAGACAATATGTTGTATATGCAGAGCACCTCGGCAGGCGATGGCTCGATGACCTTGCAGATACTCTTCGAGGTGGGCTCCGATGCCGATATGGACCAGGTCTTTGCGCAGAACAATGTGGCCACCGCCACTCCCCTACTCCCCTCGGAGGTGACGCGGCAGGGCGTGACCACGCAGAAGATACAGACAGGCTTCCTGCTCGTCTATGCGCTCCACTCCGACGGGCGCTACGACTCTAAGTTCCTCTCGAACTACGCCTATATCAACCTGCGCAACGAGCTGTTGAAGATAGACGGTGTGGGCAAGGTGCAGATTATGGGCGCGGGCGAGTACTCGATGCGTATCTGGATACGCCCCGACCTGCTCGACTACTACGACCTCTCGGTGGAGGAGATAGCCTCGGCTGTGGAGCAGCAGAGTGGCACCTTCCCTGCGGGTAAGTTCGGGCAGGAGCCTATGAGCACCCCCACCGACTTCACCTATACGGTGACCCTTCCCGCCGAGATTACCACTCCCGAGGAGTATGCCAATATCATCGTCAAGACCCTCCCCGACGGTGAGCAGTTGCGACTGAGCGATGTGGCGCGCGTGGAGCTGGGCACCGAGAGTTATGGTGTCGATTCCTCGTTCGACGGTGAGCCGGGCGCACTGATGGTGGTCTATCAGGAGCCGAGCAGCAACGCTATGGAGGTGGGTAGGCAAGTGAAGGCGACGATGGCTACCCTCGCCGAGCGCTTCCCCTCGGGTGTGGAGTACGACACGGTTGTCGATGCCACCCTCTCTATCGGTGAGGGTGTGCGCGAGATTGTCAAAACGCTACTCTTTGCGCTGGTCTTGGTGGTGCTCATCATCTTCCTCTTCTTGCAGGATGTGCGCGCCACGCTCATACCGCTGGTGGCTATCCCCGTGTCGCTCGTGGGTGCTTTTATGTTATTTCCCTTGCTCGGCTTTTCGGTGAATATCATCTCGCTGCTCGGCTTGGTGCTGGCTATCGGCTTGGTGGTCGATGATGCTATTATCGTAGTGGAGGCCACTCAGGCACATATCGAGCGGGGTATGGCTCCGCGCGAGGCGACAGCCAAGGCTATGAGGAGCGTGGCACAACCTATTGTGGCGACTACCGTGGTGCTCTTGGCGGTCTTTGTGCCGGTGTCGTTCATCGGTGGCGTGGCGGGCAAGCTGTTTCAGCAGTTCTCGGTGGGTATCTCGGTGGCGGTGGTCATCTCGGCGTTCAACGCTCTGAGCCTCTCGCCCGCCCTCTGCTCGCTGCTACTGCGACCTGCGAAGGAGAAGAAGAGCGGCTTTTTCGGAGGTGTCAACAGGGTGATTGATGGAGCGCTTAGCCGCTATAATGCCACCACCGCCCGCACTGTACGCCACTCCGTGCGCGTGGTGCTGCTCGTTGCGGTGAGCCTTGTGGCTATTGTGGTTATAATGCGGGCCATACCTTCGGGCTTCCTGCCCACCGAAGACCAAGGCTACCTGATGGTGACCGCCACCACCCCCGATGCCTCGTCGGTGTCGCGCACCAAGCAGAGTATCGAGGAGGCACGCACGGTGATAGGCTCGGTCGATGGCGTGGCGGCACAGGCCTCTGCGGCGGGCTTCGACCTGATTAGCGGTATCGCCTCGACCAATACGGGTATCATCTTCGTGGAACTCCTCCCCTACTCCAAACGCAAACTCACCGCAGGCGAGATTGCCGACCAGATTAATATGCTGCTGGCAGAACGCGTGCCGAGTGGCACATTTTACGCCTTCCAACCACCTGCCATACCCGGTCTGGGTGTGACCGACGGTATTACCTTTATGTTGCAGGACCGTGGCGGTCAGGGTGTAGAGTATCTGGCACAGATGAGCGACTCGCTCAAAACACTTGTAAAGCAGATGCCCGAGATAGAGAACCTCACCACGCAATTCAACGCCTACGTTCCACAACGTATGTTGGTCATCGACAAGGAGTTGGCAATGCAGCAAGGGGTGTCGATTGCGGAGTTGCACAACCTGATATCGACCTACTTGGGTGGCTCCTATATCAACAACTTCAACCGCTTCGGGCAACTCTACCGCACCTATATTCAGGCCGATGCCGACTATCGCCGCGACGAGCATAGTTTGGAGAGCTACTTCATCACCTCCTCGTCGGGCGAGAGCCTGCCACTGTCGAGCTTTGTGACGGTGGTCGATACGGTGGGCACGGAGTATATCACCCGCTTCAACCTCTATAACTCGGTGTCGTTCACCGCCACCCCCGCCAAGGGGTACTCCACGGCGCAGGCTATGAGCGCGCTGAGCGACGCGGTCGATAAGCAGATGCCCGACGATGTGTCGCTCGCGTGGAGCGGCGTGTCGTATCAGGAGGCGCAGACCTCGAAGGGCGAGGGGGCTACCTACCTCTTGGCGGTGGTCTTCATCTTCTTGGCGCTCGCGGCTCTCTACGATAGTTGGGCACTGCCGGTGAGTGTGATGATGGGCGTGCCCTTTGCGGTGGTGGGAGCACTGCTCGTGGTGTGGGTGGCACACCTGCTCTCGCCAATCTACACCGATAATGTGTATATGACTATCTCGCTGGTGATGCTCATCTCGCTCGCCGCCAAAAATGCGATTTTGGTGGTGGAGTATGCCAACCGACTCTTCTTCGAGGAGGGCAAGTCGCTCGAAGAGGCGGCCACAGGTGCGGCACGGTTGCGCGTGAGGCCAATCATTATGACCGCCCTCGCCTTTATCATCGGCGTACTGCCTCTTGTCTTTGCCTCGGGTGCCTACTCCACCGCACGTCGGGTGATGGGCTTGGCACTTGTGGGCGGTATGACTATGGCGACCGTGGTGGGTATATTCGTCTATCCCGCCCTCTACTACCTCATCGGACGACTGAGCCGATTGGAGAAAAAACGTGAACGGAAAGCAAAATTGACAAAGATATGATAATCAAGAGTTTAATGAAGTCGTTGGGACTATTGCTCACGCTATTGGCGGTGGGTGGCTGCGCAGTCACCCTACCCCAGACTGCGGGCGTGGAGATACCCGATGAGTATATATTTGCCACCACCGAGGAGATGGAGGCGCTCACCGACGAGTGGTCGGCGTGGTGGGAGCAGTTTGGCGACACCACACTCAACAGACTGATAACCACTGCACTAAGGAACAATCGCAACATTGCTGTGGCCCGCTCCCGCGTGGAGCAAGCACGCGAGCAGATGTCGATAGCGCGTGCGGCCCACCTACCCTCGTTTGGCGCGACCATCGAGGGCGGCGCTACCTACCCGAAGGATAAGCCCCACTACATAGGGCAGGCCTACTCGATAGGGGCGACAATGTCGTGGGAGCTGCCGCTCTTCGGCAATGCGCGCCTCACCGAGGAGGCTGAACTGAACAGCTACCTCGCCACCGAGTGGGGCTATCGCGCCACAATGCTCTCGCTCACCGCGCAGGTGGCGACGACCTACTTCGAGTGGTTGCAGTATGCGCGTAGCTTGGAGATTGTGCGCCGCAGCTACGCCCTGCGCTTGGAGGCGCAGCAGAAGATAGACTCGCTCCACACATACGGTTTCTCGTCGGGACTCGACTTGGAGCAGGCTCGGAGCCTCACCGCCACCGCAGCGGCCGACATCCCCGCCTACGAGCGGTCGCTGGTGCAGACCAACCTGGCACTCAACATACTCTTGGGCGAGACACCCGCACTGATTGCCTCCGCGCCGCAGTGGGAGGTGTCGCTCCCCGCTGTTGTCGAGGTGGGCATACCCTCCGACCTCTTGGAGCGCCGCCCCGACCTTATGGAGAGCTGGCACTCGCTGGGCGCTGCGGCTGCCGAGGCGGGCCTCGCCCGACTAAACCGCCTGCCGAGCGTGCCCCTGACCGCCTCGGGTGGTATTGCCGCCACAGCACTGCGCGACCTCTTTAAGGGTAACCCCTTTAATTGGTCGGCTTCGCTCTCGATAACGGAGCCGATATTCAACTTCGGCCGCCTGCGCAGGGCGGAGCGTGTGGCCTTGGAGAACTACCGCCAGGCGGCACTCAGCTACGAACAGTCGTTCCTCTCGGCCCTCGCCGAGGTGGAAAATGCGCTGGTTGCTATCAAGAGCTACGCCGCACAACAGGTGTGGGTGGAGAGTATCGTGGAGTCGAACAGAAAGGCGAGTATCCTCACCGACCGCCTCTACTTCGACGGTATGACCGACTACCTCAACGTGATTGAGGCCGAACGCAGCCTCTACTCCTCGCAACTGCAATATATCTCGCTCCTCACCGAGCAACTCACCAGCTACGTCAACCTCTACCGCGCCCTCGGCTGCGGCGTCGGCGAGTGAAAGAGGAATACAAAATAATTATTTAGGGAGTGTTAAGGAGTGTTAGGGAGTGTTAGGGAGCGTTAGGGAGCGTTAAGGAGTGTTAGGGAATTTAAAGATTATCCCATAATTCCCATAATTCCTATAACTCCCATAATCTCCCTAAATTCCCTAAGTTCTCTAAGTTCTCTAAACTCCCTACAAAAAAACCTGAGAGCAATTCGATATTGCTCTCAGGTTTACTTTTATTCCGCATCCCCAACAGGTATTGCTCCTTGCAACATCAGTTGGAACTGCTCCATTGCTCGCCGAGTCTCTTCGGCTTTGCGACGCGCAGCCTCCTCCTCGTTTGCCTTCCACTTGTCGAACTGCTCAGGTGTGAGGAACTTTGCGTAACGCTCATCACGTTTTCTGTTCTCTCGCTCAACCGCCTCGTGGTTAAAGTTCGGGAAGTCGAGATTGAGCTCTGTGATTAGCGACGAGGCTTGCATCATTACATCGTTATTATAGTCGTACTCCAACGCCTTTTTCATCTTGCGGGCCTGCTTCTTGTCGAGGCCGAGTTCAATGGTGAGCGAGTCGATACTCTTTTTAATCTCCTCCTGAATCTCAAACGAACTCCGCACTGTAATTCCCACATTTTGGGCCTGCGCCGCCCCTGCAAAGAGTAGAGCTGCAACAATAGTTATTAATCTTTTCATTATTGATTAATTTGTTAGAAAGCACAATAATTGGCCGAGGTAATGGCTTAGAATTGCTGATGTTTACCAATCAGCCTTACTATCTACACTAATTTTATACAACGCTCCCTCCACTCCTTCAAAAGAGATATCAAAGTCCTCCTGATAGATGGTGGTGATGCGCAACTGACCATTTTCGCGGAGCACCTCTTTCAGGGCAACGGTATAGTCCACGGGGCAATCCTTCCAAGCACTGATAAGAATACTCTTCGGCTCGTCGGGCGTACCGCGCCACTTGGCGAGTTGCTTGCCGATAGCCTTCAAACTGCTCGGCTTGCCATTGAGTTGGTAGTTGCCCTCGAAATCGACCGAGATAACTGCACTGCCCTCGGGACCATAGATGGTGAGGTCTTTTGCATCGACATCCTCTGCGCCCTCATAGATTTTGTCCAAATCCATATATATGGCATTCTCCCCTGCAAAGTGTGCGCTAAATGCCTTCAAAGCACTCTGCGAGCCGGTGAAGAGTTGACCGCCATCGTCGGTAATCTCCAACGAGAGGCGGACATTCATAGTGTCGCGACCATCTTTCTCGGTAAAGACGACGTAATTACCTGATTCTTGTGGGAACAAAATTGTTGGGTCTATCGAGGTTCCATTGTGGCGCATCTCAAAATGTAGGTGTGGGCCTGTCGCATCACCCGTCTGTCCAACGGTACCTATCTGCTCACCTACCTTTACCTCAGCACCCTCCTTTGCCATAGCCTTATCCAGATGATAGTAGAACGAGAGAACACCATCTTCGTGCTCCAACATCACACGTTCACCCTCACTGAGAGTACCTTTACCCGACACTACAACTCTACCATCTGCAATGGCATAGACGGGAGTACCCTTTTTGGCAACAATATCTATTCCCTTATGGTTGATAATAGCACCCGTTTGTGGGTCTGTCTGTTCGCCAAAGTTATTTGCAAAGTGCATATAGTCCACGATAGGCGGAACTACATTACTAAGATTCCATTGAGTGTTATTGACACTTTGAGAATTTTGTGTAACTTTGTTGTCGGAATCGTCGCGAACAACAAGGTTGGTGCGCTGCTCGGCAAAGGCCGTCAGCGAGAGAGCCACAACGGGAAGTGTGTAGAGCAACTTCCAGCGGCTCGCAGCCGAAGATTTTTTAGATAACATCATAGTAATGCGTTTTTTAAGTGTACTGTGATTCAGACTGTTGGCAATGGAGTAGGATTTATTGCCGACAGTCTTTTTTATTAGAAGTATTTGGTAGCTGCGTGCATCGATGCCCGATCGCAACACCTCTGCATCAGCCTCAAATTCGTGTATATCCTTTAAGTCGCTGCGCAAGAGCCACATAGCAGGGTTGAACCACTGCACTGCGCAACACAGATTGACAAGTACCAAGTCCCAACTATGGTGCAGGGCGATGTGGGCCTTCTCGTGCGCCACCACCATATCGCCACACTCCTCGGCATCCTGCTCGGAGAGGACAATATGGCGAAACCAACTGAGGGGAGTGATAGCCTGCCCGACCACCGTCACCTGCTCACCATAGAGTTCCACCGTGCGTCCGCTACGGACAAGTCGGCGCAAGGAGATGATACTCACCACATTCCAGGCCAAGACAGCCAGCACCCCTACCCCAAAAATCAGGGCAATAAGATGCAATGATGCGGACTCGGCAATCTGTTGAGTGGTAATGTAAAGATTGGCATCAGTGGCAGTGCCCAAGGAGTCTATCTCAAAGGCATCAACCTCCACCGTGTGGGTGATGGTGATAATGCATAGTGGGAGCACAAACGAGAGCAGCGCAGTGACGAGCAGCACCACACGGTTGAGTCGGTGGAAGGTCTCGCGACTCAACAGCAGACGGTAGAAGAGGTAGAAAACTGCCATCACTACCGCCACGCGCAGGCTATATATAAGCAGGCTCAACATAGCGGTTATTGGTTATTGGTACTCTGCGACTCGATTTGGGCGATTAGCTCTTTGAGCTCCTCGACGGAGATTTTCTCCTCCTTGACAAGTGCCGACACCGCCGAGAGATAGGAGTTCTCAAAGTAGCGGCTGATAGCGCCGACGATGGTCTTGCCACCAAACTCCTCCTCGGTAACGAGGGGATAGTAGCGGAAGCTGTTTCCGTAGGCGGTGTGGCCAAGGTAGCCCTTCGCTTCGAGGGCGCGCACCATCGTCGAGAGGGTGTTGAAGTGGGGCTGCGGCTCAGGGTATAGTTCGCGCAACTCGCGCACAAACATCTCCCCGCGCTCCCAAAAATGGCGCATAATCTCCTCTTCGCGACGTGTAAGTTTCTTCTCCATTGTATTGTTCGATTTGGTTTCCACTGCAAATATAACTAAATTTTTTCGTTGTGCAACTATTTTTTATAGTTATTGCAAAAAAAAATGTTTGTGGTGGGGGTTGAAGGGAGGTGAAGGGAGTGTTAGGGAGCGTTAGGGAGTGTAGAGAGTGTAGAGAGTGTAGGGAGCGTTAGGGAGCGTTAGGGAGTGTTAGGGAATGTTAGGGAATGTTAGGGAGTGTTAGGGAATTTAAAGATTATCCTTAAACTCCCTAAATTCTCTAAACTCCCCATTGGGCTTATTAGGCTTATTAGGCTTATTAGGCTTATTAGGCTTATTGGGCCTATAATAGTAAGCCCAATAGGCCCGATAGGCCCAATAGGATTTAATCAGGTTTCCCATAATTCCCACTAAAAAAATACACGGGTAGCAAAATTACTACCCGTGCATACGATAAGCCAGACTGCCTAACCTAAAAAATCAGCAGTCCCCACCATACTCACGGGTACTAAAATTCGTACCCGTGAGTATGGTGAAGAGAGTTGGAGGGAATTGAAGAAAGTTGAAGAGAGATTAGGGAGCGTTAGGGAATTTAAAGATTATCCTTAAACTCACTAAATTCTTTAAATTCTCTAAACTCCTTAAACTCCCTATTGCCCATTGGGCTTATTAGGCTTATTGGGCCTATCTATCTTTAATAAGCCCAATAGGCCCGATAGGCCCAATAGGTTTGAATCAAGTATTCCCATTTATCAGAAACGGTCGTGCCCGCTACTTCCGAAGCCCCCAAACCCAAAAAGTCATCTGACTGAGGAAATTTTGGGCTTCGTGCAGGGAGCCAAAGCGCAGTTTACTAAGCGTAAATGAGCATTTGGCTCACAAGGGAAGTGCAAAATTTACCAATCAGATGGCTTTTATAAAATGAAGGGGAGGTTCGATATGAACCTCCCCTTCACTATTCAAAAGCCGGCTGATTACTTCTTAGTAACACCAGTCTTAACAGCCTTAACCTTAGCACCCGATGCCTTAGCAGCGGTGTTCTTAGGTGCTGCGGGCTTCTTGGCAGCAGCCTTCTTTGCGGGCTTCTCCTCTGCGGGAGCCTCGGTAGCAGGAGCCTCAGCAACCTGAGCATCCTCAGCAACCTTCTTAGCACCGCGGCTACGACGAGTCTTAGGCTTAGCAGCTACTACTGCACCCTCTACATAAGTCTCGTTGAAGTCCACCAACTCGATGATACACATCTCAGCAGCATCACCCAGACGGAAACCGGTGTGAAGAATGCGAGTGTAACCACCGGGACGATCGGCAATTTTGGGAGCTACTACGCGGAACAGCTCGGTAACAGCATACTTATCTTTCAAGTAGCTGAACACAACACGACGCTGGTGGGTAGTGTCCTCTTTCGATTTGGTCATCAGGGGCTCAACATACTTTTTCAGAGCCTTTGCCTTTGCGACAGTGGTCTCGATTCGTTTGTGGAGAATCAGAGAACTTGCCATATTGGCCAACATCGCCTTACGGTGAGCGCTCTGACGGCCAAGGTGATTGATTTTTCTATTGTGTCTCATAGGTTAACTTAATCTTTATCAAGTTTGTAGATTGAAACGTCCATACCGAAGTGGAGGTTCAGCGAAGTGAGCAGATCATCCAGCTCGGTGAGCGACTTTTTACCGAAGTTGCGGAACTTCAACAGATCGTTGCGGTTGAAACGTACCAAATCGCCAATGGTCTCTACCTCGGCAGCCTTCAAGCAATTGAGGGCGCGCACCGAGAGATCCTGATCGGCCAACTTGGTCTTCAACAGCTGACGCATATGAAGTACATCCTCATCGAACTCCTCAACAGGCGAACTCTCCTCCATATTGATGGTAATGCGCTCGTCGGAGAAGAGCATGAAGTGCTGGATCAGAATTTTGGCAGCCTCCTTCAATGCCTCCTTCGGGTGAATCGAACCATCGGTAGTGATTTCGAGGTTGAGTTTCTCGTAGTCGGTCTTTTGCTCTACGCGGTAGTTTTCAATCGAGTATTTAACGTTCTTGATCGGTGTGAAAATCGAATCAATAGGTAGAAGTCCGAACTCGGCATCTACGGGAGCATTCTCCTCTGCGGGAACATAACCCCTGCCGCTTCCGATGGTCAGGTCAATCTGCATTTTGGTCTCAGGCGTCAGGTGGCAAATCACCAGATCGGGGTTGAGAACCTTGAAGTTGGTAAGGAAGTTCGATATATATCCTGCGGTCAACTCAGTCACGCCAGCAACGTTGACCGACACCTTTTCGCTGTCGGCATTCTCAACGGTGCGGATAAAGCGTACCTGTTTGAGGTTCAGGACGATATCAATCATTCCCTCCATAACACCGGGAATAGCGTCAAACTCGTGGCTCACACCTGCAATCTTCACAGTCGTAATAGCGTGACCCTCCAACGAGGAGAGCAGAATACGACGCAAAGCATTACCGATGGTAAGACCGAAACCGGGCTCCAAAGGACGGAACTCAAACTTTCCGAAGTTGGAGGTCGATTCGAGCATAATCACCTTCTCGGGCTTTTGGAATGCTAATATTGCCATAATTATACTACTTATTGGTTAGATTTATTTCGAGTACAACTCGACGATCAACTGCTCTTTAATGTTTTCGGGGATATCCTCACGCTCGGGCTTCTGCAAGAACTTGCCGGTCATACTCTCGGCGTTCCACTCCAACCAAGCGTAACGGTTTACCTTGCGGCCTGCGAGCGACTCGGTGATAACCTCGAGGCTCTTCGACTTCTCGCGAACACCCACTACGTCGCCCACTTTCAGGCTGTACGAGGGTACGTTAACCACCTCACCGTTAACGGTAATGTGGCGGTGCGATACCAACTGACGAGCAGCAGCGCGAGTGGGAGCGATACCCAAACGGTAAACCACGTTGTCCAGACGGCACTCGAGAAGTTTCAGCAGGTTCTCACCGGTGATACCACCCATACGGGCAGCCTCCTCGAAGGTCTTGTGGAACTGACGCTCCAACAAACCGTAGGTCATCTTGGCTTTCTGTTTTTCGCTCAACTGAGTACCGTACTCCGACACTTTTTTGCGTTTACGGTTCAGTCCGTGCTGTCCGGGAGGGTAGTTCTTCTTCTCGAGAAACTTGTCCGCTCCGAAAATAGGCTCGCCGAATTTGCGGGCTATTTTAGATTTAGGTCCTATATACTTTCCCATTTTCTTTTATTGTTTTTACTTTTTTTTCACTTAACAGATTTTTTGTCCTTTCTCTTGGTTCTACGCTATCAGCTTTCTAAGCCACTCTGGGATTAGACGCGACGGCGGTTGGGAGGACGACATCCGTTGTGGGGCAGCGGGGTAACGTCGATAATCTCCATAACCTCGATACCTGCACCGTGAATGGTACGAATTGCAGACTCACGACCTGCACCCGGACCCTTTACATATACCTTAACCTTACGCAAACCAAGGTCGTAAGCAACCTTAGCGCAATCAGCAGCAGCAGTCTGGGCTGCATAGGGGGTGTTCTTCTTCGAACCCCTGAAACCCATCTTACCTGCCGAGCTCCAACTGATAACCTCACCGGCTGCGTTGGTCAGGGTAACTATCACGTTGTTGAAAGTCGAGTGAACAAAGGCCATACCCTGAGCCTCAACCTTAACAACTCTCTTCTTAACTGTTCCTGGTTTTTTTGCCATAACTTTCTCTGATTACTTAGTTGCTTTTTTCTTGTTCGCTACGGTCTTCTTTCTACCCTTACGAGTACGAGCGTTGTTCTTGGTGCTCTGACCACGAACGGGAAGGCCCAAACGGTGACGGATACCACGGTAGCAACCGATATCCATCAGTCGTTTGATATTGAGCTGTACCAAAGAGCGGCACTCGCCCTCTACTTTGATATCTTTCTCAGCGATGAGATTACGGATGGCAGCTACCTGATCATCTGTCCAGTCCTGAACCTTGATGTTGCGATCGATACCGCACTCGTCAAGAATCATCTGAGCGGTGCTGCGGCCAATGCCGTAAATATAGGTGAGGCCAATCTCGCCTCTCTTATTTTTAGGTAAATCTACACCTACTATACGTGCCATAAATTCTTCTTAATTTAATTGTTTAGCCTTGGCGCATTTTAAACTTAGGATTCTTTTTGCAAATAACGTAGAGTTTGCCCTTACGTCTTACAATTTTGCAATCCTCACTTCTCTTTTTGATTGATGCTTTTACTTTCATCGTTTTCTTGTTTTAACAGTGAACCAATTGTGGTTTACTTGTAGCGGAACGAAATGCGTCCCTTAGTCAAATCGTAGGGGGACATCTCGACCTTTACCTTATCTCCGGGCAGAATTTTAATAAAGTGCATACGCATCTTTCCGGAGATGTGGGCGGTAATCACGTGACCATTGTCCAACTCAACGCGGAACATTGCATTCGACAACGCCTCGACGATAGTACCGTCCTTTTCAATAGCAGCCTGCTTTGCCATAGAGTCTTTTTCTTGTATTAATGTTTTAACATTGTTTATCGGACAAGCCCGATTGCCTCTTCGATGATACCGAAGTCGGTCAACACATCGGCTCCACCTTTGCGGATTGCCACCGCATATTCGAAGTGGGCGGAGGGTTTGTTGTCGCGGGTGCGAACTGTCCAACCGTCACGCTCGAAAACCACCTCTTTACGTCCCATATTAATCATCGGCTCGATGCAGATGACCATACCCTCTTTCAAGAGCGGGCCTCTGCCGCGCGCACCGTAGTTGGGTACCTCGGGGTCCTCGTGCATATCACGACCTAGACCGTGACCCACCAACTCGCGCACCACACCGTAGCCATACTTCTCTGCGTGAGCCTGAACAGCGGCGGAGATATCGCCCACCCTGTTGCCGGCCACTGCTTGTTCGACACCTTTAAGTAGAGCCTCCTTGGTCACAGTGAGCAGCTGCTGATTTTGCTCAGAAATCTCTCCTACGCCAAAGGTGTAGGCAGAGTCGCCATAGAACCCCTTCAAAATGGTGCCACAATCTACCGACACGATATCGCCCTCGCGGAGAGCATAATCGGACGGTATTCCGTGTACGACCTGCTGATTAACCGAGACACAGAGGGTATTGGGGAAGCCTCCGTATCCGAGGAAGCCCGGAACTGCTCCGTGCGAACGGATGAACTCCTCGGCAATCCTGTCAAGCTCCAGAGTGGTAACTCCGGGCTTGATGTGCTTGCCTACCTCGGCGAGTGTTGCGCTCACCAAAAGGTTGTTCTCACGCAGCAGTTCGATCTCTTCCTCTGTTTTCAGATATATCATCTTCTTCAAAGAACTCTTGTTTATTAAGCGATTGAGTCTTTTCTGCTTCTACTATCGATTAATAGCCTGCACGACCTTTGATTCGGCCGGTCTTCATCAGACCATCGTAGTGACGCATCAGCAGATGACTCTCTATCTGCTTGAGAGTGTCAAGAACAACACCCACCATAATCAACAGCGAAGTACCGCCATAGAAGTAGGAGAACTGCTGGTTGATACCGAGTTTCGCAGCAAATGCGGGCAGGATTGCCACAACTGCCAAGAAAATCGAACCGGGCAGGGTGATTCTTGTCATGATGTTGTCGATGTAGCGTACGGTCTCCTTACCGGGTTTGATGCCGGGGATAAAACCACCATTACGCTTCAACTCGTCAGCCATCATGTTGGGGTTGACGATAATTGCGGTGTAGAAATAGGTGAACGCAATTACCAGAATAGCAAATACAAAGTTGTACCAGAACCCTGTGAAGTTAGAGAAGGTAGCAGCAATTCCCTGAGTAGCCTCAAAGCGGCCAAAAAGTACGGGGATAAACATCAGCGCCTGAGCAAAGATGATAGGCATCACGTTTGCAGCGTTGAGTTTCAAGGGAATGTACTGACGTACTCCACCGTATTGCTTATTGCCAACAACTCGCTTAGCATACTGTACAGGAATTTTGCGAACAGCCTGTACGAGTGCGATGGTGGCCATAAACACTAAGAAGAGCAGGATAATCTCCACAACCAACATTACCAGACCACCGGTCGACTCGCTCAGACGAGTGTTCAACTCGGTCATAAAGGCCTGCGGCAGACGTGCGACGATACCAACGAAGATGATAAGCGACACACCGTTACCGATACCCTTGTCGGTAATCTTCTCACCAAGCCACATCACGAACATAGTACCGGCAATAAGTACCATCATCGCGCTGAACTTGAAGAGCCAACTGTTGGCGCCAAGCACGTATGCGCTGGCGGGGAGCTGGGAACTGAGGTTAGCAAGGTATGCGGGACCCTGAAGCAGCAGCACTACAATGGTCAAATACCTTGTCCACTGGTTGAGTTTACGCTGACCACTCTGACCCTCTTTCTGCAATTTCTGGAAGTAGGGAACTACGATTCCCAACAACTGAATTACAATCGAGGCCGAGATGTAGGGCATAACACCCAGAGCGAAGATCGATGCGTTGGAGAAGGCACCTCCGGAGAAGATGTCCAACAGGCCGAGAAGGCCATTGCCCTCTACCTGGCTCTGCAACGCAAAGATCTCGTTAGGGTTGATACCCGGGAGCGAAACAAAGCAACCAAATCTATATATAAGAAGGAGACCGATGGTATAGAGGATTCTATTACGCAACTCCTCGATCTTAAATATATTCTTAATGGTTTCGATGAATTTCTTCACGGCTTAATTTACTTTTTTGTGGGTTAGTTTTCTTACTCGGCTACCTCTTCTGCACCAAATACTACTGCCTTACCGCCCTGAGCCTCGATGGCTGCAAGTGCGCTCTTGCTAAATGCGTGAGCAGTTACGGTGAGAGCCTTGGTGAGAGTACCGTTGCCCAGAACCTTTACCTTGTCGGAGGTCGATACGAAACCTGCCTCTACAAAGGTATCCAAGTTAATCTCGGTGAGGTTCTTCTTAGCAGCCAGCTCCTCGATAACGCCGAGGTTGATAGCCTTGTACTCTACACGCTTGATGTTGGTAAAACCAAACTTGGGCAGACGGCGCTGCAAGGGCATCTGACCGCCCTCGAAGCCCAACTTGCTGTGGTAACCCGAACGCGACTGTGCACCCTTGTGACCACGAGTCGAAGTACCACCATGGCCAGAGCCCTGACCACGACCGATACGTTTCTCGTGATGAGTGGAACCTGCTGCGGGTTTCAAATTATTCAGACTCATTGTTCTTACTTTTTTTTGAATTCTTAATTACGTTACTTTACTCGGCTACCTCAACCTTTACCAAGTGACGCACTTTGTTCACCATACCCTTGATGATAGGCGAATCGTCGTGCTCAACAGTCTGGTTAATTTTGTGAAGTCCGAGTGCATCGAGGTTCTTCTTCTGAGCACCGGTTGCACCGATACGGCTCTTAACCTGAGTGATTTTCAATTTTGCCATAACTTTACTTCTTCTTTAATTAACCGTTAAACACCTGGTTCAGCGAGATACCACGAATCTGAGCCACAGTGTAGGCGTCGCGAAGCTCAGCCAAAGCACCGATGGTAGCCTTCACCAAGTTGTGGGGGTTCGACGAACCCTTGCTCTTAGCGAGGATGTTGTGGATACCAACGCTCTCAAATACAGCACGCATTGCACCACCTGCAATCACACCGGTACCGGCAGCGGCGGGGCGGATGATAACCTCCGAGCCACCGAAGCGGAACTCCTGAGCGTGAGGAATTGTGCCGTTGATTACGGGAATCTTAATCAGATTCTTCTTTGCATCTTCTACACCTTTGGCGATAGCTGCCTGTACCTCGCTTGCCTTGCCCAGACCGTAGCCTACGACACCCTGCTCGTTACCTACAACCACAATTGCCGAAAAGGTAAAAGTACGACCACCCTTGGTTACCTTGGTAACGCGCTGGATAGCAACGAGTCTGTCTTTCAACTCGAGGTCGCTTGTTCTTACTTTCTTTATGTTAGTATTCGACATAATTGCTTAAAATTTAAGACCACCTTCGCGGGCGGCATCAGCCAACATTTTTACTCTTCCGTGGTAGAGGTAACCGTTACGATCGAACGATACGGTCTGGATACCCTTCTCGATTGCACGAGCAGCAGCGAGTTTACCAACCTCGGCAGCAACCTGAGTCTTGTTCATACCCTCAAGCTTGCCTGCCAACTCCTTATCGAGCGACGAAGCGCCACACAGTGTTACACCGCGCTCATCGTCGATCAACTGTACATAAATCTGCTTGTTGCTGCGGAATACAGTCATACGAGGACGCTCTGCGGTACCGAAAACGATCTTGCGAATACGGTGCTTGATCCTCTCTCTTCTTTCAATCTTATTCAATGACATAACTTTACGCGGTTTTATTATTTAGCACTTGCAGATTTACCCGCTTTGCGGCGGAGCTGCTCATTAACAAACTTGATACCTTTTCCTTTGTAGGGCTCGGGCTTGCGCAACGAACGAATCTTTGCAGCAACCTGACCAACCAGCTGCTTGTCGATGCTCTTCAAGGTGAGGATGGGAGCACCCTTCTTCTCCTGGAACACCTCAGCTTTTACCTCAGCGGGAAGCAGGAAGTGAATATCGTGCGAATAGCCCAGCGACAGTTCCAGAAGCTGGCCCTTAACTTCGGCTTTGAAGCCGACGCCGACGAGTTCTTGTTTGGTCTCGTAGCCTTTCGAAACGCCAATCACCATATTGTTGATCAAGGCGCGGTAGAGCCCGTGCATCGAGCGGTGGCGTGGCTGGTTCGTAGGACGATGGAGTGTCAATACGCCGTCCTCTATCTTAACCTCGATGTCAGCATCTACTTGCTGCGAGAGGCTACCCAGAGGTCCTTTCACGCTTACCACATTCGAGGGCGATACCTCAACGGTAACACCAGCGGGCAAGTTTACAGGTAATTTTCCAATTCTTGACATTGTTTTACTGTTTTAATTAGTTGTGTTTCTTAAAAATAAAGTCTTTGATGCGCTCGTCGGTCTATTAATATACGTAGCAGAGCACCTCACCGCCTACATTCTCTTTGCGAGCCTCCTTGTCGGTCAAAATACCCTTAGGAGTCGAGAGAATAGCGATACCCAAACCATTCATCACGCGAGGCATCTCAGCAACACTTGCGTAACGACGCAAACCGGGACGCGATACTCGTTTGATGACCTTGATAGCGTTGGTCTTGGTAGCCTGGTGATACTTCAACGCAATCTTGATGACGCCGTGGCCACGCTCGTCCTGCTCCAACTTGTAGGCGAGGATGTAGCCCTGCTCAAAGAGAATGCGTGCAATCTCCAACTTCATTTTCGATGCGGGAGCTTCAACCACCTTGTGGTTGGCTTTCGCCGCGTTTCTAATCCTTGTCAGGAAATCTGCAATAGGATCTGTCATAATTCTTTAAAATTATACTACTAATTGTTTGGTTATTTATCGGGCCAGACTCTCGTCTGAGCCCATTTTTTCTTTTTTTATTTACACCGTCGGCACCTTCTCTCCCACTGAGAAGGGGCCGGGTGGAATTCTCTCGCCGAGGAGTGGGCAGACTCTCTGTCACACTCTCGGGTGGTGGACTACCACGATGCCTTCTTTACACCGGGGATCAGACCTGCCGAAGCCATCTCGCGGAACTGGATACGGCTGATACCGAACTGGCGCATATAGCCTTTCGGACGACCGGTCAGTTTGCAACGGTTGTGCAGACGGATGGGGTTGCTGTTGCGGGGCAACTTGCTCAAACCCTCCCAGTCGCCGGCCTCTTTCAGTGCGGCACGCTTGGCAGCATACTTGTTGACCAATTTGAGGCGACGAGCCTCACGTGCTTTCATTGATTCCTTTGCCATAACTTACTGAGCTTTTTTAGCGTTCTTAAATGGAAGGCCGAACTCGCGCAGAAGGGCGTAACCCTCCTCGTCGGTCTGTGCGGTGGTCACGAAGGTAATCTCCATACCGAAGATCTTGGTAATCTTGTCGATGTCGATCTCGGGGAAGATGATCTGCTCCTTCACGCCGAGGGTGTAGTTACCCTTACCATCGAACTTCTCCTCGATGCCCTTGAAGTCGCGGATACGAGGAAGAGCAACTGCGATCAGACGCTCCAAGAACTCGTACATACGCTCCGAGCGGAGGGTAACGGTAACGCCGATAGGCATACCCTTACGAAGTTTGAAGTTCGAGATATCCTTACGCGACTTGGTCTGGATAGCCTTCTGGCCGGTGATGGTCGACAACTCCTCCTGAGCAACCTCGATGAGCTTCTTGTCGGCGATAGCCTGGCCCATACCCTGGTTAACGACAATCTTGGTCAGCTTAGGAACCTGCATTATACTCTTATAACCAAATTCCTTGACAAGGGCAGGAACGATCTGCTCCTTGTACATTGTTTTGAGTGTAGGTACGTATGCCATTATTTAATCTCCTCTCCTGACTTTTTAGCGTAACGAACTAATTTACCATTGCTGTCTGCCTTGCGACCTACGCGAGTGGGCTTGCCGCTCTTGGGGTCTGCAACCTGCAAGTTCGAGATGTGAATCGGAGCCTCCTGCTCGATGATTCCACCCTGGGGATTCTTAGCATTGGGTTTGGTGTGCTTCTTGATCATGTTGAAACCCTCAACGATTGCGCGCTGGTTTTTCACATCGACCGAGAGTACACGGCCAGTCTTCTCGGTGCTCTTGCTGTCACCGGCGATGACGTAAACCATATCCCCTTTCTTAATATGAAGTTTCACTGCCATATTGTACTACTGTTTTTTTGTTAATTACAATACTTCGGGTGCCAACGAGATAATCTTCATATACTGGTCGCGCAACTCGCGAGCAACAGGACCGAAGATACGGGTACCTCTCATCTCACCCTGGTTGTTCAGCAGCACAACGGCGTTGTCGTCGAAACGGATGTACGAACCGTTTGCGCGTCTGATCTCCTTCTTGGTTCTCACAACAACCGCTTTCGAAACGGTACCCTTCTTGATATCACCCGAGGGGGACGCGCTCTTGACGGTCACTACAACCTTATCGCCGATCGAAGCGTAACGCTTTTTCGTTCCGCCCAATACACGGATGCAAAGTACCTCTTTTGCACCGCTGTTATCGGCTACTGTCATTCTACTTTCTTGCTGTATCATAGCTCTTACTTAGCTCTTTCAATAATTTCTACAAATCTCCAACGCTTAGTCTTACTCAAAGGACGCGTCTCCATAATCTTCACGGTGTCGCCTTCGTTGCAGGTGTTCTGCTCGTCAGCTGCATGAAACTTGGTAGTTTTGTTGACGAACTTACCATAGATAGGGTGTTTTACCTTTCTCTTAACGGCAACCACGATGGTCTTGTCCATCTTGTTGCTGACTACCACTCCGATTCTCTCTTTTCTAAGATTTCTTTCCATAGCGGCACGATTATTTATTATTCTTCTGACGCAGAACGGTGAGCATACGCGCGATGTCTCTGCGGGATTTACGAATGTTTGTCGAGTTCTCGATAGGCGATACCGAGTGGGTAACCTTCATCTTAGTGAGGTTAGCCTTCTCTGCCTCGATGCGCTCAACCAAGTCAGCCACCGAGAGTTCTTTAATTTCTGCAGTTTTCATAACTTTTCTCACTAATTTTTAGATTTCCTCAGTATAGTCGCGACGTACGACAAATTTAACAGCAATAGGCAACTTCTGTGCGCCCAGACGGAGTGCCTCCTGAGCAACCTCCAAGGGTACACCCTCTGCCTCAAACAGGATACGACCCGGAGTAACGGGGGCTACGAATCCCTCGGGAGAACCTTTACCTTTACCCATACGTACCTCAGCGGGCTTCTTAGTGATGGGCTTATCGGGGAAGATACGAATCCAAATCTGACCCTCACGCTTCATATAGCGAACGATCGCCTGACGTGCGGCCTCTATCTGACGACCTGTGATCCAGGTCGAATCAAGTGCTTTAATTCCGAACGAACCGAAAGCCAGCTGATTGCCTCGCTGAGCAAGACCTTTCATGCGGCCTTTCTGCATTCTTCTGAACTTAGTCTTTTTAGGCTGTAACATTTTCTTCTATCTTGTTAAAAATGTACTACTTATTGTTATTTCTGCGCTTTTTGTTGCCACCCTTAGGTCCACGACCCTGACCGCCAGCGGCGGGGCCATTGTACGAACCGGCACCTGCAATCTCGAACAGGTCACGCTTTGCGTAAACCTCGCCGGTGCAAATCCATACCTTGATACCAAGGATACCAACCTTTGTGAGAGCCTCTGCCAGAGCGTAATCTACGTCTGCGCGGAAGGTGTGAAGAGGAATACGACCCTCTTTGTAGGTCTCGCTACGTGCCATCTCGGCGCCACCGATACGACCCGAAATCTGGATCTTGATACCCTCGGCACCTGCGCGCATAGTAGCTGCGATAGCAGTCTTAACAGCGCGGCGGTACGATACACGGCCCTCCAACTGACGAGCTACGTTGTTAGCAACGATAACTGCATCAACCTCAGGACGCTTAACCTCAAAAATGTTGATCTGAACCTCTTTACCGGTCAGTTTCTTCAACTCCTCTTTCAGCTTGTCGACCTCCTGGCCACCCTTACCGATGATGATACCGGGGCGAGCGGTGGAGATGGTAACAGTCACAAGTTTCAGAGTGCGCTCGATGATAATCTTGGAAATACTTGCTTTCGAAAGACGAGCGTTCAAGTATTTACGAATCTTGGTATCCTCGACAAGTTTCTCCGAGAAGTCTTTGCCGCCGAACCAGTTGGAGTCCCAACCGCGGATGACACCGAGCCTATTGGCTATAGGATTAACTTTCTGTCCCATCTTCTAATTACTTTTTTTCTTCGTTTACCATTTTATCTACAATAATCGTAACGTGGTTCGAACGCTTGCGAATGCGGTGAGCGCGACCCTGGGGTGCGGGCTGGATTCGCTTCAACATACGACCACCGTCAACTCTGATCTCCTTTACGCAGAGAGGGGTATCCTCCAAACGCAAATCGGGGTTCTTAGCCTCCCAGTTGGCAATTGCCGAGCGGAGGAGTTTCTCCAATTTGATAGAAGCCTCTTTCTTCGAGTAACGAAGGATTGCGAGTGCTCGGTTAACCTCAACACCACGTACGGTGTCGGCTACGATACGCATCTTACGGGGAGATGTCGGGCAATCACGCAGAGATGCAATGGCAATCTGCTTTTTCTCGGCCTTATACTTCTCGGCCATATTATATTTTCTTGCTCCCATTTCCTACTATTTTTTCTTGTTACCGGCGTGGCCGCGGAAGTTACGCGTGGGGGCGAACTCACCGAGTTTGTGGCCTACCATATTCTCAGTTACATATACGGGGATAAACTTATTCCCGTTGTGAACAGCGATCGTCTGACCTACGAAGTCGGGCGATATCATACTTGCTCTCGACCAAGTCTTGATTACAGACTTCTTACCGCTCTCGTTCTGCGCGATTACACGCTGCTCGAGTTTAGGCTCGATAAATGGTCCTTTTTTAAGTGAACGGCTCATTATGCTACTATTTTATAATTATTTTTTTCTCTTGGAAATAATGAACTTAGTGGTGGTCTTCTTAGGATTGCGGGTCTTGTAACCTTTAGCCAGCAAGCCTTTGCGCGAACGGGGGTGACCGCCCGACGAACGACCTTCACCACCACCCATCGGGTGATCAACGGGGTTCATCGTTACACCACGGTTGTGGGGACGACGACCGAGCCAACGCTTTCTACCTGCCTTACCGTGCTGCTCGAGGCTGTGGTCGGGATTCGACACAACACCGATAGTTGCGCGGCAAGTGGTGAGAACCATACGAGTCTCGCCCGAAGGAAGTTTAATAATAGCATACTTGCCCTCACGTGCAAGAAGCTGAGCATAGGTACCGGCACTACGAGCCATAGCTGCGCCCTGGCCGGGGTAGAGTTCGATAGCGTGGATAACGGTACCCAGAGGAATGTTGGCCAGCAACAGGCTGTTACCAACCTCGGGAGCTACATTATCGCCGCTGAGTACGGTCTGACCTACCTTCAAGCCATTGGGAGCCAGGATATAGCTCTTCTGACCGTCAGCGTAGCAGATCAGAGCGATACGAGCCGAACGGTTAGGATCGTACTCAATGCTCTTTACCACAGCGGGCATATCTTTCTGACGTTTGAAATCAACTACGCGGTACATCTGTTTGTGACCACCACCAATGTAGCGAACGGTCATCTTACCGCTGTTGTTACGACCGCCGGTGCTCTTCTTAGGTTCGAGCAGCGACTTGCAGGGAACACTCGACGTAATATCATCAAAGGTTCCGATAACTTTGTGTCTTTGACCCGGTGTTACGGGATTGAACTTCTTAACTGCCATCTCTTTTTAGATATTACTGTAAAAATCAATAGTGTCGCCCGCTTTAAGGGTAACAATTGCTTTCTTAATGTTGTTGGTGCGACCTACAAGCAGACCCTGCTTGGTGTAACGGCTCTTTACTTTGCCCTTACGGTTGATGGTGTTTACATCGGTCACTACCACATTGTACATCTGCTCAACGGCATTGCGAATCTGCAATTTGTTAGCTCTGCCATCGACAATGAAACCGTAACGGTTCAGTTTCTCGCCCTGAGCCGTCATCTTTTCGGTTAAAATAGGCTTAATAATAATTTCCATCGTTTTTCTTAGGCTAACATTTCGTTTACAATATTAACAGCGCTCTCAGCGAAGAGTACCTTCGAGCAGTTCATCACGTCGTAGGTGCACAGGTTAGCTGCGGGAACCACCTTCACGTTCTGCAAGTTGCGTACGCTCAGAGAGATGTTTACGTTAGTCTCGGGCACAACCAAAAGAATCTTTTGGCCGGCCAGATTCAGGTTCTGCTCCATAGCCACGAACGACTTAGTCTTAGGAGTCTCCATCTCGAAGTCCTCTACTACTACGATGTTCTCGGCCTGAGCCTTCATCGAAAGGGCACTACGACGTGCTACTGCTTTGAGCTTCTTGTTGAGCTTGAAGCTGTAATCACGGGGTACGGGACCGAAGATACGGCCACCACCGGGGAACAAGGGCGACTTGATGCTACCCGAACGTGCACCACCGGTACCTTTCTGACGTTTGAGTTTGCGGGTCGAACCAGCAACCTCGTTGCGCTGTTTCGACTTGTGGGTACCCTGACGCTGGTTAGCAAGATACTGCTTAACGTCGAGGTAGATAGCGTGGTTGTTGGGCTCAATGCCAAAAACCGACTCAGCGAGAGCCACCTTCTTGGCGGTCTCCTGACCTTGGGTGTTAAATACTACTAATTCCATAGCCTTAATCCTCAATAATTAAATAAGACCCTTTTGCTCCCGGAATCGAACCCTTTACAAGAATAAGGTTGTTCTCAGGGATTACTTTGAGTACTCTGAGGTTAAGAACCTTAACCTGAGCGCCTCCTGCCTGACCGGGCAAGCGTTTGCCCTTGAACACGCGCGAAGGATACGACGATGCACCCAGCGAACCGGGCTTTCTCTGACGGTTGTGCTGACCGTGAGTCTGGCCACCAACGCCGGCAAAGCCATGACGCTTAACAACGCCCTGATAACCTTTACCTTTCGATACGCCGGTAACGTCAACCCAAGAGCCCTCTTCGAGCGACTCGCAAGTCATCACCTGACCCAGGGTAACCTCGGGATAGTCAGTAAACTCCACCAGCTTACGCTTGGGAGTAACACCTGCTTTCTTGAAGTGACCCATCAAACTCTTGCCGGTGTGCTTCTCACTTTTGTCGTCATAGGCAAGCTGAACAGCCGAGTAACCATCTTTCTCGACAGTCTTGATTTGCGTAACTACACAGGGACCGGCCTCAATAACAGTGCATGGTATGTTCTTACCCTCGGCACTGAAAACGGAAGTCATTCCGATTTTTTTTCCAATAAGTCCTGACATCTGTTGTCTAATTTATTTATAAATGTTTGTTTGAAATGGTTTTTTCCATTTTTGTTTTTCGGAGCATCTGCCCACCCCCTCGCGCATACCTATTATATATATACGCGCGCGGGGCGGCAAATTCTCTCCAAGGCGTTTATCACACAGTGATCTTAACCTCTACACCCGAAGGCAACTCCAACTTCATCAACGAGTCGATGGTCTTGGGAGTGGTGCTGTAAATATCAAGAATTCTCTTGAAGGTGCAGAGCTGGAACTGCTCACGTGCCTTCTTGTTAACGAAGGTCGAACGGTTCACAGTAAAAATCTTCTTCTGGGTAGGCAGAGGAATAGGACCGCTGACTACTGCGCCTGTGCTCTTAACGGTCTTTACGATCTTCTCGGCCGATTTGTCAACCAAGTTGTGATCGAAGGATTCCAATTTGATTCTGATTTTCTGATTCATATTATTCGTTATAATTATTCTAACTCTTGTTTTCTGCCGCCGCTCTTCTCGATAATCTCCTTAGCGAGGTTGGGGCTAACAGCATCGAAATGTGAGAACTCCATCGACGAAGTTGCACGACCCGACGAGAGGGTACGGAGTACGGTTACATAGCCGAACATCTCCGACAGGGGCACCGAAGCCTTCACTACGCGAGCGGTACCCTTGCTCTCCATACCGGAGATCTGACCGCGACGCTTGTTAAGGTCACCGATGATATCACCCATATACTCCTCGGGGGTAACAACCTCAACCGACATAATAGGCTCTTTGATTACGGGGTTTGCCTTCACGCCAGCCTGACGGAAACCGTTGCGAGCGCAAATCTCAAACGAGAGGGCATCCGAATCCACGGGGTGGAACGAACCGTCCTTCAAGGTAACCTTCATACTATCGACACCGAAACCGGCCAAAGGACCGTTGCTCATTGCCGACTCGAAGCCCTTCTGGACAGCGGGGATATACTCCTTAGGCACATTACCGCCCTTAACCTCATCTACGAACTGCAAGCCATTTACGCCCTCGTCTGCGGGACCAATCTCGAAGATGATATCCGCAAACTTACCGCGACCACCACTCTGCTTCTTGAATACCTCACGGTGCTGAACGGTGCCGGTGAGAGCCTCCTTGTAGTTAACCTGGGGAGCACCCTGGTTGATCTCAACACCGAACTCGCGTTTCAGACGGTCGATGATGATATCGAGGTGCAGCTCACCCATACCGCTAATTACGGTCTGGCCGCTATCGGGGTCACTCTTCACGGTGAAGGTGGGATCCTCCTCTGCCAACTTGCCGAGTGCAACGCCAAGTTTGTCGAGATCCTTCTGAGTCTTGGGCTCAACAGCGATAGAAATCACTGGATCGGGGAATGTCATTGACTCAAGTACGATAGGACCATCCTCAGAGCAGAGTGTATCACCTGTGCGGACATCCTTCATACCGATAACAGCGCCGATATCACCAGCACCGAGAACCTCTACCGGGTTCTGCTTATTTGAGTGCATCTGGAACATACGTGAGATGCGCTCCTTGCGGCCTGAACGAGTATCATAGATATATGAACCTGATTCGAGTCTACCTGAATATACGCGAACGTATATCAGACGGCCAACGAACGGGTTTGTAGCAATCTTGAACACAAGAGCCGATG
>JAFXAY010000071.1 GCA_017521965.1 Tidjanibacter sp.
AACCCCACAACCCAAAAAAAAGTCATATGGCTGAGGGATTTTTAGGCGGAGGAGTCTTGGCGGCCACGCGCATACTTTGTGTATGTAAGTGGTCGACAAGGCTCCTCCAACACCAAAATCACCAGCCAGATGGCTTTTTTAGATGTCTATTTTCCACAGGCCGTGGAGATTGCAGTATTCATACACTGCCACGGGCTTTGCGTTGCCAAGGGAGATCACAGCGACGGGCTCGTCTTTGAGGTCAACGCGAATGCCGCCATTGTCGGTCTCTACATAGACAAATGAGATGTGGTGCTCGGGGAGCATCGGGTGGTGAACACTGCCCACCTCCACCTTGATAGTGTTGTCGTCGAGGAAGGTCACCACGGGGATATGCTTCTCACCACTTGCCTCAACGGTATTGGGGATAAGCTCCTCCATCTTCTGACCGCAGCACACTACGGGGACTTTCGAATCAACTACCTTCTCGATTACATTGCCACAGATGTTACATTTATAAAACTTGGTTGCCATAATTTTCTTTGTATTTAGTTATTAATGTTTCTTGTTCGTAATGCAAATATAGTGCAAGAAATGGGCAATGTCAAATCAATAATTTTCATAGGAGCATAAGCAATTCTTATAGATACGCAAAAAGATGTAGATATACTCTTATAAACTTACTTATATATAGCCCGAATAAAAGAATAACCACCCTTAGTGAGTGGTTATTAATTGTATACAATTATTTTACATTTCAGCTATTTTACAGCATTATGATTGCCCAACAGGCGATGCAACAGATGATAGAGTTGAATAGTATCATTTGCATTAAGTTTGACATATTGCGCCATCTCGTCGGGGATATTGACAGCCTGCTCACGGAGTGCTTCGCCCTTAGGGGTGAGGTTAATCACGACACTACGTTCATCGGTTTCACTGCGACGACGAACCAGCAAACCCGCCTGCTCCATCTTTTTGAGCATAGGGGTCAGAGTACCTGAATCGAGATATAGTAATTTACCAAGTTGATTAATTGTCAGCACTTTATGCTCCCACAAAGCCATCATTGCAATATATTGAGTATAGGTAAGTCCCAGAGGGTCAAGAAATGGACGATAGCAACGCACCACCTCCTTGGCAGCGGCATAGAGAGGAAAACAGAGCTGGTTTTCGAGCAGCAACGGATCTTTCATAAGAAAAGAATTGTACGGTTAAAATTATCTAATATAAACTACCGACAACTCCAAATACACTAATCCAGATTGCGGTCTACCAAAAGATTTATACAAACAAAATTGTCAAATCTACCCACACATCATCGCACCAATTTATTCTAAACATCCATTTAATTGTGTGCAATGCAATTAAAATTTCAGCCAAATATATGCATCTAAATAGTAATTTCCAAATTTTGGAATAACAATTTGTAGGCATATAAAATCAGAGGATAATCGCACAAAGCAATTATCCTCTGAGTATCAGTCAATTTCGATACATAACAATTTTGCAGTATCGAAATCGATTTTTCGTATCGAGTTCTCGTGTTTAGTCCAAGAAACCGCGATTGCGGAGCAGTGCATCAACCTTAGGCTCACGACCACGGAACGAGGTGTACATCACCATACCGTCGTCGATACCGCCAGGAGTGAGAACATAGCGGCGGAAGCGCTCTGCAACATCCTGATTGAAGATATCGCCGGTCTCAGCGAAGGCCTCAAAGCCATCGGCATCGAGCACCTCGGCCCACATATAACTGTAATAACCAGCCGAGTAACCGCCACCCATTGTGTGGCTGAAATTGGTCATACGGTAGCGGGGCAAAATCTGCGAGGGAATACCGCGCTCAGCAAGTTTCTGAGCCTCGAACTCCATAACATTGAGGTCGGCGGGAACTTCGGTCAAAACGTGCAAGTCCATATCGCTCAACGATGCAGCAACATACTCAACAGTGGCAAAGCCCTGGCCATACTTCGAGCTCTCAACGATTTTGTTGACAAGTTCCATAGGGATAACCTCGCCGGTCTGGTAGTGTTTAGCATAGACTGCCAGCACCTCGGGCTCGAATGCCCAGTGCTCGTTAATCTGCGAGGGAAGCTCCACAAAGTCGCGCTCTACGCCACCTGCGCCATTGTAGCGCACATCGCGCATAAAGCTGTGGAGGGCGTGGCCAAACTCGTGGAACATAGTCTCGACGTTGTCGATGCTCTGCAATGCGGGCATATCACCCGAGGGAGAGGTCATATTGCAGCAGTTAACCACGATGGGGATAATGCGCTCCTCGCCATTGTAGCTCTGGCCGCGGAACGAGGTACACCAAGCACCTGCACCCTTACCGTCGCGGGGGAAGTAGTCGCCGTAGAAGATAGCCAAGAGAGTACCATCGCGGTCGATAACCTCCCAAGCCTTTGCGGTAGGCTCGTAGGAGGGAACATCCTCGGTTACCTCCTTGAAGGTCAGGCCATAGAGTTTGTTGGCAACGTGGAAGATACCCTGCATAACATTGTTGATTTCGAGGTAGTTGCGAATCTCCTGCTCATCGACAGCGAACTTACTCTGCTTAGCCTTGTCGAGGTAGTACATATAGTCCCAACCGGCAGGCTCGAAGTTGTGGCCCTCCTTGCGAATCTCGGCGCGGATATCTTTGAGTTCCTCCTCAGCAGCAGCCACTGCGGGGGTCCACACCTGATTGAGCAGGTCATATACAGCCTCGGGAGTCTTAGCCATACGGTCAGCAAGTGCCATATCGGCATAGGTTTCGTAGCCCATCAGTTTGGCCTTCTCCAAGCGGAGAGTAACAATTTTTGCAGATACCTCTTTGTTGTCGTACTCGTTGTCGCGGTTGCCACGATTGTAGTAGGCGTTATAGACCTCCTCGCGCAACTCACGGTTGGAGCAGTACTGCAATACGGGGTTGCAGCTGGGGCGCTGCATATTGAACATCCACTTGCCGGGCTGACCGTTAGCCTCCGCCATCTTGGCAGCAGCCTCGATATTGGCAGCGGGCAGACCTGCGAGCTTGTCAACGCTATCGACAGTTACAAAGGTGTTGTTTGTTTCGTAGAGGAGGTTCTGCTCAAAGGTGAGTTGGAGCATCGAGAGCTCCTTGTTCAGGGCGCGTAGCTTCTCCTTGTCGGCATCGGAGAGCTCGGCACCGCTATTCACGAAACGTTTGTAGGTGTTTTCGAGTACCTTCTGCTCCTCAGCTGTGAGGTCGAGCGACTCGCGCTGGTCATAGACAGCCTTCACACGCGCAAAGAGGTCGGGATTGAGGTTGATGTCGTCGCTGTGTGTCGAGCTGAGGGGCGATAGTTCCTTTTCCAATTCGCGCATCTCCTCGGTGGAGTTGCTGCTCGACAAAGGGCCAAATACGCCGCGCACCTTGCGTAGCAGCTCACCACTGCGGTCCATAGCGGCGATGGTGTTCTCAAAGGTTGCAGGCTCGGGGTTAGATACGATAGCCTCGATCTCGGCTTTCTGCTCCTCCATACCGCGGAGCATACCCTCGCGGATATGGTCTATGGTAATTTCGGAGAATGGGGCGATACCGTGCGGGGTGTCGTACTCTGCGAAGAGTGGGTTTGCGGAGTTGTCGGATCCGCAACCGTAGGCGGCAACTGCGATTGCTGCGGCCAGAACTGTTTTCATTAGTTTCACTATATTATATTTAAAAGGTAAATAATTCTATCCGCAAATATAGTTGTAATAATTCTGTTCTCCCAACATAATTTGAGGTTGAGGGAAAATAATCGAAAATTTATCTTGCAGATTATCAGCGACTATTCACATTTGAGCAAAAAAAAGTTGTTAAAAAATTTGCGGATTGCCCGAAAGTCGCTATATTTGCAACCGCAAAAGGGTTCCGTAGCTTAATTGAATAGAGCATCTGACTACGGATCAGAAGGTTACAGGTTTGAGTCCTGTCGGAATCACGAGTAGCGCGAGCGCAATCCTCGATGGGGAAAGCGCGAAGCGCAAAACAAAAAAGAGAGAAACCGCATCAAATTTATTTGAATGCGGTTTCTCTTTTTTTTGTGTTAGGTCTATGACCTCCCCATCGAGGATTGCCGAGCCATCGAGTGAAAGGCGAGCAAAGCGAGCCAATTACGATAACTCTACATAAAGGCGTAAAAAAGAATGCTTTCGGTTCCATTTGGCAGAACTAATAACTGAACATGTGAATTACATTTGCGCCATAATTCACCTATTAATATTTACACACTATGAAAAAAATTATTATTTTATGCATTATGCTATTTGCAACCAGTTTTAGCATCAATGCTCAGACCCCAATCGAGAAACAATACATCGGCCAATGGACAATCACAACAGTCGATGTGCCGACAGGAGATATGACCGTACCTCTTACTATCAGCTATAAAAACGGCAAACTGCAAGGAGTACTGACCGTAAGAGGAACTGAGAAAGTAACTCTGCACGATATTAGGACAACAGATGACGGGTATCTAACTGCCTACATAGAGGCGCCCGAAACTACCGTTGCATACGAAATGGTTATCGACAAAAAAAATCCCGACATTGTCAAAGGGTCTATGATGGGTATTATCTCATTTGATGGTGTAAGAGTAAAACCGAAAAAATAACAACCACCAACCCGTAAATTGAGATTCTCAAGTAACATCAATGGGGTTGTCCAACAATTTTGAAAGACAACCCGAATCCCTTAGAAGTTGTATAACAAGAGGGATTTAAGGCTTGTGAAACCCGAAAAACCGCAACTGACGCTGCGAGCGAGAGCAGTGGGCAAACTAATTTGCACTATGCCGAGCCATCGAGTGAAAGGCAATGATGCGATGCATCATTGCCAATTACGAGTAGAAAGAAGAGAATTGAAGGGAGATTAAGGAGAATAGGGAGTGTTAGGGAGTGTTAGGGAATTTAGGGAGCTTAGGGATAATCTTAAACTCACTAAACTCCTTAAACTCATAAACTCCCTATTGCATATTGGGCTTATTAGGCTTATTGGGCCTATAATAATAAGCCCAATAGGCCCGATAGGCCCAATAGGATTTTCCTATTAAAAAACCTGAGAGTGGTTCGATACCACTCTCAGGTTTAATTTAAACCCCACAACCCAAAAAAGCCATATGACCCAAGGAAATTTTGTACTTCGTGCAGGGAGCCAAAGCGCAGTTTACTAAGCGTAAATGAGCATTTGGCTCACAAAGGAAGTGCAAAATTTACCAATCAGATGGCTTTTTTCTGTTTTTTTTTACTCGGTGGTTAGTATCTTAAACTGCCTATTACTCTCCACATAGGGTCGCCACTCGGGCACGGAGGAACTATTGGGGTCGCCTGTCTTGACAAAGTTGGTCCAATAGGTAATCATCTGCTCGCTCAGTTTATAGTCGGCATCGACAAAGGGTCGCCAACTGCGGCTAAGAGTGCCGAAGAGATACCACAACTCCGAGGAGTGGAAAGCACCGGCATCGTCGCCAGGGAGTTCGCGGGTGAACTTATAGGTAAAGACCGGGCGATGGCCCTGCTCTTCGCGCAGAAGAGCGAAGTCGGCGATTGCCGAGTTCTGACGTTCGCCATCTTTTGTCACATAGCCAATCATATAGGGGATATCGGGCAACTTATCGGCGCGTGCCACATTGCTAAATGTGTCGTAGCTGAGGTGGTCGTCCAAGATGGGGCGTGTGCTCAGGCGCTGACCGGTAGCTGCGGGATAGTCGGTGAGCATCTGCATCAGTGCGCGGGGCTCTACCTCACGCATTGCGGCAATGTCCTTGCCGAAGTGAGCGGCAAATGCGGCGCCCGACTCCTCGGCGGCAGCAAGTGAAGTGCCCTGCTGGTTGGGTGCCGAGAGGCCACCACCACTCTGAATTACAGCCTTTTTGATGTAGGGTTGTGCAAGGGGCGAGGCAAGCAAGGTCTGCACACTGCCGGCACCTGCACTCTGGCCGAAGATGGTGATATTGTTGGGGTCGCCACCAAAGGCAGCGATATTGTTCTTCACCCAAGTGATGGCTGCAAGTTGGTCGAGGATACCGTAGTTACCCGACACACCATTGGGGCTCTCTGCCGAGAGGTCGGGGTGTGAGTAGAAGCCGAAGATGCCGAGGCGATAGTTGATGGTTACGAGCACCACACCCTTATCGGCCCACGCCTCACCGTCGAATTCTACCTCGTGACCGAAGCCCTGAGTATAGGCACCCCCGTGTATCCACACTGCCACGGGGAGTTTCTTGTTACGTCCTGCGGCGGGGGTCCACACATTTAGGTAGAGGCAGTCCTCACTGCGCTCGGGGTCGCCCTCCCAGAAGAACTCCTTCTGATAGAACTCACCGGGTGTCTTGTCGGTCTGCCAGCAGGCAGGGCCAAACTTGTCGGCCACCTTAACGCCCTCCCACGCCACTACGGGCTGAGGAGCACGCCAACGTAGGTCACCCACAGGAGGTGCTGCATAGGGGATACCCTTATAGGATATTACGCCATTGGTAGCGGTTTCGACACCGACCACTTGGCCACCTTCGATGGTGAGTGTAGGATTTTGTTCGGCACAGCCAACGAGTGCGGCCGCCATCAGCATCAGACAAAAAGTATAAAAGTGTTTCATATAGTGTTTTGTTATTGGTTATGAGTTTGTTTGGTACGAATATAGTAATAATTTTCGGAATTATCACACACCTCCCAAAATAATGTCTCGTTTGCCAAAATTTTTCACTCTCGACGCATCATTTTCGGGGTTTTATGCATCTAAAAATATAGAAAAAGAGAAAAAAATATGAATAAGCACAGAGGAGTCAGAGTGAGAGTAGGAGTGTTGGCAGTGGTGGCACTCCTCGGTGTTGTGTGGAGCGGAGTGGCAATGAGTCCCGACACAGCAGACGCACCACGCAAGAAGGTGGGATTGGTGCTGAGTGGTGGTGGCGCAAAGGGTGCTGCCCATATCAGCGTGCTGCGAGTATTGGAGGAGGCAGAGATACCTATCGACTACATTGCAGGTACGTCGATGGGGGCTATTGTGGGTGGCCTTTATGCCATTGGCTACACCCCCGACGAACTCGACGCACTTGTGCGCAGTCAGGACTGGCTCTACCTACTCAGCGACCAGATAGAGCGCGAGGACCAATTCTACTCCGAGCGCCAAAATCACGACCGATACATAGCGCGTTACAGCCTCTCGCAAGAGCAGACGGGGCTTCCGGCAGGTATTCTTTCGGGTGAGAGCGTACTGAACAAACTCAACGAACTTACCATAGGCTATCACGAAGTGGAGAGTTTCGACGACCTGCCAATACCCTTTGCTTGTGTGAGTTACGATATGGTGACGGGCGAGGAGTATGTGTCGCGCAGTGGCTCACTTCCTCAGGCTATCAGGGCGAGTATGTCGATTCCGGCCGCCTTTCTGCCCGTGCGCACCGATGGTAAGGTGCTGGTCGATGGGGGTGTTTATAATAACTTCCCTGTCGATGTGGTGCGCGAGATGGGGGCAGATATTGTGATTGGTGTCGATCTATTTATGGGCCCCTACAAGGCTGACGAGATAAACAATGTGGCGGAGATTTTCAACCAGCTCACCACCTTCCTCGGCGAGGAGAAGTATCAATCCAACCGCGAGGGGGTTGACCTCTACCTTCACCCCGATATGACAGGTTTCTCGGCAGCATCGTTCACCAAGAGTGCTATCGACACGATATTGGTGCGTGGCGATGTGGAGGCCCGCGAGCATTGGGAGGAGATTGTGGCACTACGCGAGAAAATCGGCATCGACGACAACCACATAGCATCGCGACCGGGTAAGCATCTGGGCGACAGCGATATGATTATGATTGGCGAGATATCCTTCGAGGGTATCGACGAGAAGGACTCCAAGCGTATGATGCGCTTCCTCGGTTTGGAGGAGTATAGTGTTATCTCGCTCGGCGAACTCAACAGCGCCATCAGTCGTGTGCGTGGTACGGGGGCTTACTCCTCGGTGTCGTATCGCCTCAACAACAACGCCCCCTACGACCTCACGGTGCTCCTCTCGCGCAAGCGCAGCGGTACGATAAATGTGGGCTTCCGTTTCGACAGCGAGGAGATGGCGTCGATATTGCTCAACACCACAATCCTCACCCGCCAATCGCTATTCTCGCCCAGCGCAAGCCTCACTGTGAGGCTAAGCGATAACCCCTACGGGCAGATTGACTTCTCGACGGGGAACATAGGTGTGGCAACCGTGTCGGGTAGTTATATGTTGAAGGACAACGACTTTATGGTCTTCCAAAACGGTGAGCGTATAGCCCACTACGCATTTACGCTCAACCACGTGGATTTGGCATTTACCAACATACGTCTGCGCAACTTCGATATGAATCTGGGTGCTCAGTACGAGCACTTTGGCTTCCACGAGTCGCTCTATGCCGAGGGTGGTATCCCCGTTGAGCTCAAACCACAGGGCTATATAAACTACTATCTGAGTTGCGGTTACGACTCGCTCAATGAACTCTACTACCCCACCCGAGGCTCGTCGATTACCACCTCCTACACCCTCCACACTACCGATGGCGTAACCGTCAATCATAAGATACCGTTTGCCTCGGTGCAGTACTCACTGATGCACGTCTTTCCGCTCTCGAAGAGCGTCACCACCTCGCTCTCGCTCTATGGTCGCACGCTATTTGGCGAGAACGCCACCTATCCCTACTACAACTTTGTGGGTGGCGATATGGCAGGCCGCTATATGGCTCAGCAACTGCCATTTGTAGGTATCCGCAATGTGGAGATTTTCGATCGCTCGGTGATTGCCGCACAGCTGATGTTGGAGGTTGAGCCCTGGAAGAACCACCACCTGCGCGCCAAGGCGGCAGCACTCACCGAGAGTGACCGTTTCCTGCCGATGTTCAACTTCCGCAGCAACACCTTCGGCTACGCATTGGAGTACTCCTACGATAGTCCTATGGGCCCCGTATCGCTCTCGATGGGTGGCAACAGCAACCAGCCATGGACGGGTTTCTACCTGAGCGTGGGTAAGAGTTTCTAAGGCTGTCGGGGGCTTCTCTGCATCATTTTCCGAGGAGCAGAGAGTTATTTGCGTAAAAATTCATATCTTTGTTGGTTAGTAAAACCATATTGCACCATCTATCTATGGCAAAAGAGCACAAAGATATAGACCTCAGGCCCTACAATAGTTTCGGAGTCAGTCAGTTGGCTACTCGTCTTGTGGAGTTCGACTCCTACGACGACCTGCACGCTACACTCACTGCCGACCCCACCATATTGGCGGGTCGCTGGCGTGTGCTCGGCGGTGGCAACAACACCCTCTTCACTGCCGACTACGACGGTACGCTTATCCACCCCATCTCGCGAGGTATCACCATCACCGCTGAGCGCGGCACCGACGTTGTGGTGCGCGTAGAGGCGGGCGAGGAGTGGGACGACGTGGTGGCGTGGGCTGTGGAGCACGACCTGTGGGGCATCGAGAATCTCTCGCTCATACCCGGTCAGGCAGGAGCAGCACCCGTGCAGAACATTGGCGCGTATGGCACCGAGGCCAAAGACACCATCGAGAGCGTGGAGATGCTCTGCACCGACACCCTCAACCGCTTGGTACTCGGTGGCGAGTATTGCTCATTTGGCTACCGCGAGAGTATTTTTAAACATCAGCTCGCGGGGAGAGTTATCATCACTGCTATCAACCTGCGCCTGAGCCGCACCGCATCGCCCCGCTTGGATTATGGCGCGCTGCGTGCCGAGGAGGAGAAACTTGGCGAGCCCACACTCAGCAATATACGCAAGGCGGTTATCTCAATCAGAGAGAGCAAACTGCCCGACCCGAAGGTATTGGGAAATGGTGGTAGTTTCTTCAAGAATCCTATCGTAGAGCCGGAGGTGGCAGAGCAATTGCTCACAACCTATCCCGATATGCCCCACTACCCTGCTCCGGAAGGTAAAGTGAAACTTGCATCGGGTTGGCTCATCGAGCAGGCAGGTTGGAAAGGTCGCCGAGTGGCCAATGTGGGAGTACACGACCGTCAGGCGTTGGTTTTGGTCAACCACGGTGGCGCAACAGGTGGCGAGGTGATGGCACTTGCCCGTCAGGTGGTGGCCGATGTGAAGAGTAAATTCGGGATAGAGATATCCCCAGAGATAAACATTGTAGGTTAGTTATGGATAATAATATACTTGTCGAGAGGCTCAATCGCTATATTGCCGAGCACGAACTCATAGGACGTCACGACCGTCTGCTGCTCACCGTCAGTGGCGGTGTCGATTCGATGGTTATGCTCCACCTATTGGCATCGCTCGGCTACGATATTGGCGTAGCGCACTGCAACTTCTGCCTACGTGGCGAGGAGGCCGACGAGGACGAGAAGTGGGTCGAGGCCGAGGCGGCACGCTTTGGCGTACCCTACTACAACAAACGTTTCGACACGCGCGGCGAGATGGAGCGTACAGGTGAGTCGGTGCAGATGGCGGCACGCCGCCTGCGCTACGAGTGGTTCAACCAACTCTGCGCCGAGCACGGTTACGACTCGATAGCCATTGCTCATCAGGCCGACGACTCAATCGAAACCTTCTTCATCAACCTGCTGCGTGGCACAGGATTGAAGGGTCTGACGGGTATCAGCAAGGTCAATGGCCGCATTATCCGTCCCCTGCTCTTCGCCTCGCGCAAAGAGATTCTCGACTACGCCCACGCTAACGGTATCATCTTCCGCGAGGACTCCTCAAACCGCTCGACGAAGTACCTGCGCAACAAGATACGCCTCGGCATTATTCCACGCCTTAGGGAGATTAGCCCCAAGTTCACCGAATCGACAGTTAGCGCTATTGGCCGATTGGCTGATGCTCAGCTCTTTATCACTCGCGCGGTGGAACTGATTGCCGACCAGGTGGTTGACCACAATGGTGGCGAGGATATCATCAACCCCGACCGTATAGACCCCAAATATCCGCTCGACTTTGTGATTTATGAGTTGCTGAGCGCCACCTACGGTTTCAAGGGCGACACTATCGATGCGCTCTGCGCCTCGTTGCGTCGCGGTGCTACCGGCAAGCGATTCTACTCGGCCAACTTTGTGGCCTACATCGACCGTGGCAGGGTGGTCGTTACAAAGATTCAGGAGAACGACGACTGCCGCGTAGAGATGCCCCGCACAGCAAGTAAGGTCTATTGTGGCAACTCGGTGCTCTATATTGAGCCCTGCTCGATTGACGATATCGACACCTACAACCAGCCCGACAATGTGGCACTCATCGATGCCGACACGCTCAGCACCGATCTCTACCTGCGTCGTTGGCAGCCGGGCGACTCGTTTATTCCGCTCGGTATGGAGGGGCACAAGAAGGTGAGCGACTATCTGATTGACTGCAAGGTATCTATGGCCGAAAAGGAGCGTCAGTTTGTGCTGATGAGCGGCAGCGAGGTGGCGTGGCTTGTGGGTCGCCGACTCGATGAGCGTTACAAACTCACCTCCAAGACCGAAAATGTATTGAAACTCACTCGCGAAATAATCTAACCCACCCCACTATGGCAGCAGCAAAAAAACTCAAATTCAAGGATTCGGTGGCCCTCCACAGTGCACTCCAAGGCGACATACGCTCAGGTCGTTTTGCCCCTATCTATCTGTTGATGGGTAAGGAGAGCTACTTTATCGACTCACTCACCGACCTGCTTGCCAGCAGCCTGCTCCCCGAAGAGGAGCGCGCCTTCAACCAGATTGTGGTCTATGGCAAGGATAGCAATGTGGGACAGATTATCAACTTTGCGCGCCAGATGCCGATGATGGGTGGTCGTCAGGTGGTCATCATCAAAGATGCAGCCGCACTGCGTAACATCGACCAACTATCGCTCTACACCGCTTCGCCATCGCCTACTACCGTGCTGGTTATCAGTTACAAAGGTGGCACTATTGACAAGCGCACCGCACTCTACAAGCAGTGCGAGAAGGTGGGCATTGTCTTTGAGTCGGTAGAGCCTTACGACAACGAGATTGGCCCGTGGTTGGAGGGTTTTATTCGCGCGAAGGGTATTCAGATTGAGCCTCGCGCACTTGTGATGCTCACCGAAAACCTCGGCAAGGAGATTACCAAAATTGTGAGCGAACTCGACAAACTACTCACCTACCTCCCCGAGGGTACTACCCGAATTACTGCCGACGATGTGGAGCGTAACATCGGTATCAGCAAGGATTTCAACGTCTTCGAGTTGCTCAGCTCGTTTGCCGCAGGCGATATGCGTCGCTCGCTGATGATTGGCGAACACCTGATGCAGAATGCCCGCGCACTGCCCACAGGCGAGATATTCGGCTATTTCCAGAAGATATTCATAATCAACTACAAGCGTTGGGAGAGCAAGTATCGCGGAGCACCCGTAACCTCCGACAACGAACTTGCACAACTGCTTGGTGTTCACCCATTTTTCCTCGGTGAGTATAAGCAGGCAGCAGCCCGCTTCCCCAACAAGAAGGTATTTCATATTTTCGACTTGCTGCGCGAATACGATATGCGCAGCAAGGGTATCGGCACCGGCTCTGCCACACTCGGCGTGCTGATGAGGGAGCTTATTCTGAAAATCTATATACAATGAGCCTCTACCTCTACGCAATAGTCAACACTCTAAATCACAAACCATTACACCTCGCTGAGCAAATCGACTATCTCTGGCAGGGTGCAATGGCTCTCTATGGCTCGGCGCCACACGAGAGCACTGAGGAGGTGGAGCAGATGATTGCCGACAGATTGGCCGAAGAGCGTATGCCACGCGGAGGTAACCTGATTGAGTTGCGAATAGAGCAGAGGGGCGGTCGTTGGAGCCTCTCGCTCCACAACCCCACCACCACAATCTACGACGGTTACGCCTATCTGAGTCTGCGTCCCGAGGCGGTAATCATCAACCACGAACTCCCCTTTTCGCGCTGGCGCACAGCTTGTTCGGCACTCACCACCGAGTTTGGAGCAGAGTTTGCCGAGCGTCAGGGTGCAGGGTTGGCACTGAGGGCCGACCGCAACGGTAATCTTGTCTCGGCTGGTGATAATCCGCTATTCCTGGTGCGCAATGGAAGAGTCTATACACTACCCGTTGAGCAGGGTGGTCGCCACTCTGTTGAGCGCGACCTGATGTTCCGCTTGTGTTCATTGGCGGGTGTTGAGATTGTGGAGAGTGAAACGCCACTCGACCATCTTGACGAGTGGGAGGAGATAATCATCTTTGAGCCATCGGGTATTCGCTCGGTCGGGTCATGTTCGGGTCGTACATTCGACTACTCCATAGCACTACGCTTGGAGCGCCATATCGGCAAACTACTCTAATACTTGAAGTTACGCTTTATGACCGTCTTGTTGCCCGCACCATCGGTGAGGGTCAGTTCGAGTGTGTGCTGAGTGCCACGGGTAAGCCAATCCTTGTCGAAATGGTGGATATGGGGGCTACTCGGACTCTTTTGGTCGAGGATTATCCAGCGACCGTCAATGGTGGCAGTGTAGGAGGCCACGCCCGAAAAATCGTCACTAAATCGCATATTGAAGGAGCTTCGACCCGAGAGGTCGGCACCATCGGCAAATGAGATGGTGGCGGTGGGGGGCAGTGTGTCGCGAGTGATGCAGAAGGAGCCAAAGGCGGTGGTGGAGATGGAGATTGCACCATTATTCCACTTACCTCCCGCATAGCTCAGTGCGCCACTCTCCATATTGACCCTTGCCAGACACGCACCGCTACGCAGCGAGTCGGGCAGGTAGCAGGCGAGCGACACCGTCATCGACTTGTGGAGAGGTGTCTGAGGGCCACTGATTGTATAGACCTCGGAGAGTACGGGGCGGTCGGCAGGTGGCGTAGGGAGCAGTGGCTCACGACGTTGCGCCACGAAGGAGTTGCGGTAGAGTGCCCCTTTGGGTATGGTGAGAGTGAGTGCGCCAACGGTCTGGCGGTACTCCTTGTCCCACATCACGGGCATAGATCCTGTGGGAAGCGATACTACTCTCTGACGCTGCTCGGTGACGCTGAGCGAGAACTCCAACGAGGAGATATTACCGCAATCGTCCTCCACCTCGATACGCACTTGTTGTCCCTCTCGGGGAGTGAAAAATCCACTGCCCTTGCCACTCTGATAGACTCCGAGCGGGTTGGCATCGTGGCGCGCCAGACGAATCACATCGTATGACGAGGCGGTACTGAGCGGATACTCCATCACATCGTTGACATACTTGGTATTGGCAAAGGTGAAGCCATCTATTTGGAGTTCAAAAATCTCCGCACCATCGACCTCGACCGAGGAGCGATAGATGGCAAATTTGTTCGACACATTATCCTTGGTATCTCTTACCTCAATGGCAAAGCACCCCTCACCCGACACCGTCAGTGGAGCAGAAAGGCCATACCTACCTGAGGCCAAAGCCTTGACAGGCACACGTTTATAGTTGTAGGTAGCCACACCCATCACCTCCTCGCGCGACACCCAATAGACCGAGATGATAAGCGGGTGTTTGGTGTCGGCGGGCTTGATGTGGCCACGAGTGACGGGGTTCATCACCGATTGGTCCGAACTCTTGCGCACCTCGTAGTGGAGGTGCGGGCCACCCGAGGACCCTGAATTACCGGAGTGGGCAATAACATCGCCCTGCTTGACGGGGAACATCGAGGCGGGGGGATAGATATCGGGGTTGTGCTGACGCATACGGTATCGCTGAGCCTTAACGTATGCCTCCACCTCGGGTGTAAACTCCCTGAGGTGAGCATAGACGGTGGTAGTACCGTTGGGGTGGGCAATGTAGAGCACCCTGCCATAGCCCGAGGGTTTGATACCTATGCGACTGATGTAGCCATCGGCAGCAGCATAGACCTTAGCGCCCTCCACGCCACCTGTCTTGATGTCGATACCCGAGTGGAAGTGGTTGGCACGCAACTCGCCAAAGTTGGCCGAGAGGAGTGGCGGTGCATCAATCGGGAAGATATAGTAGTCATCTTGCGCGCTCACCGTAAAGGTGGCGGTCAGCACAAAAAGTATAATCGGTAAAAAATATCTCATCGCTCTTTCATATATTGTTCTACCACCGCAAGGACTGTGTCGTACTCGAAGCCTCGCGAGAGGGCAAAACGGATAAGTTTGGTTTTCAGTTCATAATCGTTTTCGGCCTTCACCTTGGGGGCTTTGCGTTCTATCTGACTGCGCAGCTGCTCTTCGCTACCCTCCTCGGTGATTTGCGCAAGTGCCTCATCGATAATCTCTTGCGCCACGCCTTTCTCTTTAAGGCCTGCTCGGATTTTGTAGGTGCCCCACCCTCCGAAACGACTGCGGTCGCGAACATAGGCCGCCGCATAGCGACTATCGTCGATGAAGCGCATCTCGATGAGTTTGTCGAGCACACCCTCACGCTCCGCAGCAGGCACACCCCAACGCGCCATCAGTCGTCGGGCATCGCCCGAAGAACGCTCAGCACGCGAACAGAGCCTCATCAGCGCAGCGAGTGCCTGTTCAGGTGTCTTGGTCTTGGTCTTTATCTGTTCGGCTTGCGGCATCGTATCATTCTGGGTTTCTGGTTAATATCGTAGCGGAGTTCTATCTCCTCGTAGCCCACCTCGGCAAGCATATCGCAACACTCCGCACCGTAGGCCTCGTGTATCTCAAACATCAGCAGACCACCCCCACAGAGCCAATCCAGCCCACGTCGCGCTATGCGCTCGTAGAAGAGTAGCGGCTCGTCGTCGGGGACAAAGAGGGCCAGATGAGGCTCGTGGTCGAGCACATTGGCACGCATCACACTCTGCTCACTCTCAGGGATATATGGCGGATTGGACACAATAAGATTGTACGCCCCAACGGGCAACTCCTCGCGGAGAATATCGACCTTTCGGAAGGCCACATCAGCCCCTGCACGCTCGGCATTACACCCAGCCACCGCCAGCGCCTCGGCCGACACATCGACTGCCTCTATGCTCCAACCTCTCAGTCGGCGCGCCAACGACACCGCAATAGCACCACTCCCCGTACCGATATCGACAGCACGACCAACGCCAAGCCCAAAAAGGCTCTCCACTGCCCACGCCACCAGCTCCTCGGTTTCGGGGCGCGGTATCAGCACCGCCTCGTTCACCTCGAACTCCTCGCCACAAAACTCCTCACGCCCCACAACATATTGCCACGGGCGAGCCTCGGCAAGCTCTTGGCACATCTCCTTCACACGCTCCTCGTCGGCCTCGACCTCCGAATCGGGCTCTATGAGCAGACGCGAACGCGACACACCCCACTCAGCCACAACAAGTTCGCGAGCTGTGGCGCGTGCCTCCTGCACCCCATAAATCGGCACAAGAGCCTCCTGCAATCTGCCAAGTAGTTCGGATAGTTTCATAGATTACAAAAATAGAAAAAAAGTCTGAACCCAACAAACAAAGAGGCCCGCTCTTCCGAAGAAGAGCAGACCTCGAAAGTCAACAATGCGGTCCGATTAGAATCTCCAACCCAACATCACCTGCAAGTGGCCGCCGCGGCTGTTGGAGTTGGCGGTGGTCATAGGGGTCAGGCCATAGTGGTAGCGGCCCTCGATAATCATACCGAAGTCGAAGTCGTAGGCCAGACCTGCAATGAAGGCGATGGAGTACTTGTTGAACTCGTCGCGCACCTGACGCTTAGTGTCGCCCACCTTCTCCTTTGCACCAAGCAGGTAGCCAAACTGAGCACCCATCTGGAAGTTCAGACCGTCCATCAGATAGTACTTACCCACGATGGGCATAGTGAGGTAATCGACACGGAAGCGGTCTTTGGGCGAGGAGTCGAGGTCGTAGCCCTGCTGGCTAAACAGCAGGTCGGCCTCCATCACAAGCCAATCATTTACAGCACTCTCGGCAAACATACCGGCAACAACACCAGCACGCGCTTTGGCATCGGTAACGCCATTTGCGGTCGAGAAAGTTGCACCAACCTTTGGACCCCAAGCCCACGGTTGAGCATTGGCACACATTGCAACTGCAATGAGCGAAGCGATTGTCAGTAAAACTTTTTTCATAGTTATCACTCTTGTTTTTTGTTGTTTTGTCGGCACTATTGCCGATTTTGTATGCAATCGTATTTCAAATTGAGTGCCAAATGGTTTTTTTTACTACTTTTGTGGGGTATTGGAAATGCAGCACTATGAGTAACAACAACGATTTCAGAAAGATATACGAGGAGAGCGAGAAGCAGTTCCTCGAAAATGCCCAACCGACCGACACACCTGCCGATGGCAAGACCGAGGCAAAGAGCCTGCTGGGTTTTATTCTGGGCTTCATTGTCTTTATACTTATCGCCCTCGGATTCCTCTATCTGGGGACTCTGATTCAGAAATAGAATTTCTCACAATTAATACACCTAATTAATATCTATGAAAATCGCAAAAATGTTTGCCATTGTCGGCTCGTTGTTGATGATGGTGGGTTGCGGTGGCTCCGGCGAGCGCAGAGCTATCGTAGCAGATGCTGACCTCGAAAAGCAGGTCAAAGAGATTGTATCTAATATGACCCTCGAAGAGAAGGTAGGCCAGATGGCCGAGATCGGTATCGACATCCTCGGCAACAGCACCACAGGTGTGGCTACCGACGAGGAGTTTATCCTCAAAGAGGACGTACTCGACTCGCTGATGCAGGTCTATAAAATCGGCTCGGTGCTCAACGCCCCCGGCAAGGCCCTCTCGGCTCAGGAGTGGAACCGCATCATCGAGAAGATCAATGAGGCATCGATTAAGCACACCGGCGTACCTACCCTCTACGGTATCGACGCTATCCACGGTACTACCTACACCTCGGGCGCTACACTCTTCCCGCAGGAGGTGAATGCTGCTGCATCGTTCAACCGCGCACTCACCCGCAATATGGCCGAGATGACCGCCTACGAGGTACGCGCAAGCAATATCCCCTGGACCTACTCCCCCACCCTCGACCTCGGCCGCAAGCACTCGTGGCCTCGCGTATGGGAGTCGTTCAGTGAGGACGCCTACCTGACCGCTGAACTCGGTCGTCAGATGGTACTCGGCTATCAGGGCGAAGACCCCAACCATATCAACCAATACCACATCGCCGCTTGTCCCAAGCACTTCTTGGCCTACGGTATGACCAACTCTGGTCAGGATCGTACCCCTGCTTACGTATCGGTGGCAGAGTTGAAAGAGAAGCACTTCGCACCCTTCAAGGCTGCTGTCGAGGCTGGCGCACTCTCCATTATGGTTAACTCGGCTTCGGTGAACGGTATCCCCACCCACGCCGACCACGAGTTGCTGACCGTATGGCTCAAAGAGGGCCTCGGTTGGGACGGTGTTATTGTTTCCGACTGGTCCGACGTGCCCAACCTCTACCAGCGTGAGCGCATCAGCGAGGACTACAAGGCCGCTATCGTAGCTGCTGTAAATGCAGGTATGGATATGGCTATGATTCCCTACGACCTCCGCTTCTGCACCTATCTGATTGAGGCTGTCAACGAGGGTCTTGTGAGCGAGGAGCGAGTAGAGGATGCTGCTTCGCGTATCGTGCGTATGAAGCTGCGTCTGGGCCTTATGGAGACCCCCAACACCTACGTTGCCGACTATCCCAAGTTCCAGGGCGAGGAGATTCGTGAGGCTGCATACATCTCGGCTACCGAGAGTATCACCCTGCTGAAAAACAACAACAATATCCTCCCCATCAAGCGTGGCGCAAAGGTGCTCGTAACAGGTCCTAACGCTAACAAGATGCGCCCCCTGTGTGGTGGTTGGAGCTTCTCGTGGCAGGGCGACATCGTTGACCAGCGTATGCCTGACGGTATGACCTTCTACAAGGCTCTGCGCGCTGAGGGCGGTGCAAACGTGCAGTATGTTCCCAGCGTGGAGTATGTTGAGCGTGGCTCGTACGACCAGGAGCGTGTGATTGATATTCAGGCTGCTGTGCGCGCTGCACGCGGCGTGGATTACGTCGTTCTCTGCCTTGGCGAGAACTCCTACTGCGAAACCCCCGGTAACTTGAAGGAGATGGCTATCTCGGAGAACCAGCAGGCGCTGGCTAAGGCTCTGGCAGCCACCGGCAAGCCCATTATCCTGGTGCTGAACGAGGGCCGCAACCGTATTATCCGCTCGTTTGTTGACGATATGGATGCTGTGCTCCACACCTACCTCCCCGGCACTGAGGGTGGCCGCGCACTCGCCTCGATTATCTATGGCGACGTGAATCCTTCGGGTAAACTGCCCCACTCCTATCCCAAATACTCGAACGCTATGACCACCTACGACCATAAGGTATCGGAGAGCGTGGGTACTATGATGGGTGCTTACGACTACGACGCAGTGGTTGACTTGCAGTGGGCATTTGGCTATGGCCTCTCGTACACCACTTTCGAGTACTCGAACTTGAAGGTATTGGAGGGTGCAGAGTTTGCCGCAGGCGACAAGGTACGCATCAGCGTCGATGTCACCAACACCGGCGACCGCGCAGGTAAGGAGAGCGTGCTGCTCTTCATCAACGACGACGTTGCCTCGATTGTTCCCGACAACCGCCGCCTGAGAGATTTCGATAAGATCGAGTTGCAGCCCGGCCAGACCAAGACCGTAGAGTTTGAGGTTGCTGCCGAGGAGTTGGCATTTGCCAAGAACGACGCTAACTGGTACTTGGAGGAGGGCTCCTATACCGTTCAGTGCGGTAACCTGGTGGAGAAAATCCACTGCACCGCAAATGCAGAGTTAGGCGCGAATATTTAGTTGGAGTACTATTAAGGAAAAAGCCGAGAAGAATTTTCTTCTCGGTTTTTTTGTATGGTTACTTTACCTGTTCTCTCTAATTAATCGGTACTCCCTGCCTTCTTACGAAGGCAATTGCAAACCTGACCCACCCCCAAGCCCCCGCCTCGGCGGGGGATGTGTCCTTCGGCTTTGCCGAAGGCGGAGTTGGAATACTAATTAGGGAGCGTTAGGGAGCGTTAGGGAGTGTTAGGGAGTGTTAGGGAGTGTTAGGGAGCGTTAGGGAGCGTTAGGGAATTTAAAGATTATCCCTAAATTCTCTAAACTCCTTAAACTCATTAAATTCCCTAAATTCCTTAAACTCCCTATTGCATATTGGGCTTATTAGGCTTATTGGGCCTATTAATTTATAGTAAGCCCAATAGGCCCGATAGGCCTAATATGATTTTCCCATCAAAAAACCTGAGAGCAATTCGATATTGCTCTCAGGTTTAACTCAATTTTGAATTTTGAATTTTGAACTTTGAATTAAAAAAGCCATATGATTGAGGAAATTTTAGGCGGGGGAGTCTTGGCGGCCACGCGCATACTCTATGTATGTAAGTGGTCGACAAGGCTCCCCCAACACCAAATTTACCAATCAGATGGCTTTTTTACCAGATGGCTTTTTTACCAGATGGCTTTTTTTACCAGCAGTAACGAATACCCAACCCAAAATCTTGAAAATCGAAACCGAAGCGGAAATCGAAGTTGGGTTTGTAGTCAAAGGTGAACGAGATAGGAGCGCCGGGGAGCTGATACTCAACACCTACAACAGCGTCGATACCTGCACCAATCTCATTGCCGAGCAGTACGTGAGCACCGCCACCATAGTAGAGCTCGAAGCCGCTACCAAGATCGCTCTTAATCTCATACAGACCGGTAACACCCAGAGAATTACCATAGTAGAACGAAGCGATACCCTCCAAGGCGGCACCACCCATATTCTTCTTAACGCTTATGCCCGAAGCAGCGCTACCGGCCTTTACACCTGCTGCCCAATTGTAATCAGTTGCACTTGCAAGAGTTACAGTAGCGAACAACGCTACCAAAGTAACGAGAATCTTTTTCATAATTTCTAATTATTTAAGTTTGACAAAGGTTTAATCACTACAAATATACATTTTTTCGAGCGAAAAGCAATACAAAACGCCCTTTTTTATCTTCTCACAAGTCGCACCACAAGTTTCATCAGCTCGCTCAAAATCATAGCACCAAACGAAAGGATAGCCACCCAAAGCCACTGCTCACCCGTGAGAGGGCATACGTGGAACACGTTCTGCACAGCAGGCACCAAGAGCACAATAGCCATCAGCGCCACGACAGCCACCATAGAACCCCAGAGGAACTTATTGGCAAAGAGGTTACGACCCACCCAATGCATACCCGAGCGGATACTGAAAATGATGGTGAGCTGCGAGAAAGCCAACACCGCAAAGGTCATCGTACGGGCAGCGTCGAGCGAGGTCTGCGCACCTATACGGTTGGCAATCAGCACCAACGTAGCGATGCAGAGGCCCTGCAAGAGGAGCCTTACGGAGCAGCCACGGGTCATAATGCCCTGACGCGGGTCAATCGGGCGGCGACGCATAATATCGCTCTCGGCAGGGTCGAAGCTGAGCGCCAGAGCGGGAAGGCTGTCGGTGACAAGGTTAATCCAGAGGATATGTATCGGCAGCAGTGGTGTGTCGATGTTGAGCATCACCGCCACGAAGAGCACGAGTATCTCACCCAAGTTTGTCGAGAGCATAAACTGTATGGACTTCATCAGGTTGTCGTAGATACGTCGTCCCTCCGACACTGCGCTGACAATGGTCGCAAAGTTGTCGTCAGCCAGCACCACATCGGAGGCCTCTTTCGACACATCGGTACCTGTAATGCCCATTGCCACACCGATATTGGCGAGTTTGAGGGCTGGTGCATCGTTCACACCGTCGCCCGTCATCGACACCACATTGCCCAACGCTTGGTAGGCACGCACGATGCGCACCTTGTGCTCGGGTGCTACGCGTGCAAATACCGACACCGAGCCTGCCACGCTCTGCAACTCCTCGTCGCTCATACGCTCCACATCGGCACCTGTCAGCGCCTTGTCGCCATCTGCCATAATGCCTAGCGAGCGGGCAATAGCCGAGGCTGTGATGAGGTGGTCGCCCGTAATCATCACAGGACGGATACCCGCACCACGACATTGCGCCACCGAGTCGGCAACCTCCACCCTGGGCGGGTCAATCATACCCACCATACCTATATATATAAGGTGCTGCTCCACGCTCTCAGAGGTCACCTCGGCAGGCACTGCATCGATACGCTTAGCCGCCATAGCCAGCACACGCAGGGCACGCGAGGCCATTGCGAGGTTAGCCTCGGCAATAGCCGAGCGCACACTCTCGTCGAGGGCCACCACCTTGCCACCAATCAGCGCCGAGTCGCAGCGGGCAAGGAGTTCGTCGAGTCCACCCTTAACAGCCACCACAAAGCCCTCGGCAGTGCGATGAACGGTGGACATCAACTTGCGCTCCGAGTCGAAAGGCACCTCAGCCACACGGGGCATATCGGCATCAAGACGCTCTTTGTCGTATCCGTGGGCGAGGGCAATATCGACAAGTGCTGTTTCGGTGGGGTCACCAATGGTCTTCACAGCGCCCTCCTCACGCGATATTTTGGCATCGTTGGCCAGAGCAGCCACCTGCAAGAGTGTAGCCACACTATCGTTAGCGGCCGAGGCCTCGGCAGACTTGCCATCAACAAACACCTCTGTTACGGTCATACGGTTTTGGGTGAGGGTACCTGTCTTGTCGGAGCAGATAACGGTCACACTGCCAAGTGTTTCGACCGACGGGAGGTTACGCACAATGGCGTTACGCTTAGCCAATCGCTGCACACCCATAGCCAACACGATGGTCGATACTGCGGGCAACCCCTCGGGGATAGCAGCTGCCGCCAGACTGACAGCAGTCATAAACATCTCCATAATGGGCTTGCCATAGAGCACACCCACCACAAATATCAGCGCACAGATGCCGAGCGCCACCAGCGCCAACACCTTGCCAAGTCCGTCGAGTCGCTCCTGCATCGGGGTCTTCATCTCGGGCACAGACTGTATCATAGCGGCAATCTTGCCCACCTCGGTAGCGGTAGCAGTGGCCACCACCACACCCTCGCCACGTCCGTAGGTGACACTACACGACGAGAAGGCCATATTTGTTCGGTCACCCAGAGGTACTTCGCCCTCGATAGTCGCCACCGACTTATCGACAGGCAGCGACTCACCCGTCAGCGCAGCCTCCTGTATTTGGAGGTTTTGCGCATCGGTCAGCCTCAGGTCGGCAGGGACACTATCGCCCGTCTCGATGACTACGACATCGCCCACCACCAACTCGCGCGAGGGGATAATCTGCACCTCACCGCCACGACGCACCTTGCAGTGGGGAGCCGACATCTGCTCCAAAGCGTCGAGCGACTTCTCGGCCTTAGCCTCCTGCGCCACGCCGATAATGGCGTTGATAACCACAATCGCCATAATGATAATGGCGTCGGTCATACCTTCGCCACCAATATAGCCCACAACGCCCGAAATGATAGCGGCCGCCATAAGCACCAAAATCATAAAACTCTTGAATTGGCTGAGGAACTTGACAAGGAGCGAGGTGTGCTTGGTCTTGGCAAACTCATTGGCTCCGTTGCGCTCCAAGCGAGCGGCAGCCTCGGCAGGGCTTAGTCCCTCGGCAGGGTTGACTCCCAACTGCTCGGTCACATCTTTAACCGATTGTCTGTAATACTCTTGTGTCATCAATAATTTAGTTATATTTCAATGATTTCAAACAACATTCCCCAATTTTAATGGGATAGTAGTGCTAAAATATTTTTATTAACTTGCCTTAATTCTGTCTTTTATCCAAGATTATTCAACTGTTACTGATTTTGCCAGATTACGAGGTTTGTCGACATCTCTGCCTTTATTGACTGC
>JAFXAY010000011.1 GCA_017521965.1 Tidjanibacter sp.
ATCATACTCGCGGGTAGCAAAATTGCTACCCGCGAGTATATTTTGCGGTTTAATATAGGGAGTGTTAAGGAGCGTTAGGGAACTTAGGGAGTTTAGGGAAAACCGCTTAGACTCTTTGAGTAATAATTGCTTCTCAACAATAACTTTTTTCTGTAATAGTTTTGTTTTCGGGTTTAGGGGATACTCTCGAAGAGAGTACAAATGAAATAGAGATATGGGTTTGTAGAGTTTACTCTAACAAAACACATATCTCTATTTTGTTTGTAGTTACTACAAAGTAACTCCTAAACCCGCAAACTAAATAGCACAAAAGTTTTTTGGTGCCGCTTTTTTACAAAAAAGGGGCAAAAAACAAACTCAAAAACAAACTACCAGCTTAGGTTTGCTATGTCGGGTACGAAGCGCAGTTCGTGGCTACCGTCGGGGTTATTTTCGATGGCTATGAGGTCGAGTATCACGTCGCACTCTATGCTGTGTTGGCTGACGTAGTTGTTTATTGCTCGCACGAGTGCGCGCACCTTTTTGGGTGTTATTGCCTCTTCGGGGGTTTTTAATCCTTCGGCTTTGCGTGTTTTGACCTCTATGAAGTGGAGCACGCCATCGCGCTCGGCTATTATGTCGAGCTCTATGTGGCTACCTCGTCGCCAGTTACGTTCCACTATGAGGTAGCCCTCGCTGCGCAGGTAGTCTTGCGCGAGGTCTTCGCCTTCGGCGCCTATTCGGTGCTGTTCGTACATTATTAGCGTGCCATCAGGAAGGAGAGGTCGTCTTCGGCTGTCACCTCGTAGGGCGCGTCGCCCCAGCGGAATATGCGCATCGGGCGGCTGCCTATCAGGGTGAGGCTGTTGCCTTCTACTTTGAGCATACACCCCTCGCGGAGTCCTACGACGTACATCCCGTGATTAGCCTCGATGTATTCGAGTATGCGCTGCTCGCGTGTCTCGCCTGCGTGACCCTCAGGGTTGGCGTCGAGGTAGTGGGGGTTTATCTGGAAGGGTATGGCCCCTATGGCGCGGAACGACTCGGGCTGGGTTATGGGCATATCGTTTGTGGTGCATATTGTGGGGCAGGTGACGTTGCTGCCGGCACTCCAACCCACGTAGGGGGTGCCTGCTGCCACCTTGGCTGCTATCGCCTCCATCAGGCCCTGCTCCTGCATCTTGCGAGTGAGCGCAAAGGTATTACCACCGCCCACTGCTATCGCCTCGGCGGAGGCTATGAAGGCTGCGGGGTCGGCCTCGCGGTGTACGGAGCGCACGCGTACGCCTATCTCGTCGAAGCGTGCCTGTACCTTAGCCTCGTACTCGTCGTAGGAGAAGGTGACTGCTGCATAGGGTACGAAGGCTATCTCCTTGATGCCTGCGAGGTGCTTGCCGATTTCGCCGATGGGATATTTGAGGTAGGGCTCGCCCGCATTGGTCGAGTTGCTGATAAGTAAGAGTTTCATTGTTCTCTGTTTTGATTGTGAATAGTTTATGCTCTCAGTACAAATATACAAAAATCCTGACAAAATCAAGCGCGGAGGAAAACAATAAATGAAAAGTGCGGAAGCTGTACGGTATCTATGTGATTAACAGAGAGTTGCTATGACCTGAGGCAAAAAAGTGGTAAAAAAGTGCTTTATTTAGAGAAAAAGTATTATATTTGTGCGGATTTGCCGAAAAATGGAAGTGTAAGTAAGCAACATAAATGTTAAACCTAAACTAAAAGAATTATGTCTGAAATTAAAGCCAAAGTCGTTGAGATTATCAAAGACCGTCTGAGCGTTGACGCTAACGACATCGAGGAGACTTCGAGCTTCGCAAATGATCTGGGTGCTGACTCGCTTGACACCGTAGAGTTGATTATGGAGTTTGAGAAAGAGTTTGGTCTTTCGATTCCCGACGAGGATGCAGAGAAGATTGCTACCGTAGGTGACGCTATCAAGTACATCGAGGAGCACAAATAGTCAGACGAAGTCTGAGAGAGAAAGGGGTTCAGTTGAACCCCTTTACTCTTTTAAAAGCATAATCGGCTAATCGGGCCTATCGGGCTTATTGTTATAGGCCTAATAGGCCCAATAGGCCCAATAGGCAAGAGGGAGATGCTCTGCGACCCGAAAATTTGGTACGAAAGGGCAAAACTATTATCTTTGTGGCTGTTTGACTTTCAACTAAATAAATTGCAATGGAACAAAAACGTGTAGTGATTACCGGTATCGGCACAATCAACCCCCTCGGCAAAAATGTTGAGGAGTATTTTAGTGCCCTCGAAGCCGGTGTGAGTGGCGCTGCACCCGTTGCGCAATTCGACGCCTCTAAGTGCAAAACACAGTTTGCCTGCGAGGTGAAGGGGTACAACGGGACAGACTATTTCGACCGCAAAGAGGTCAAGCGACTCGACCGCTATCTCCAATTTGCACTTATCAGCTCCGACGAAGCTATGGCAGATGCCCATTTTGAGGAGGGCAGCTTCGATAGGTCGCGCGCAGGAGTGATTTGGGGCTCCGGAATTGGCGGTATCAAGTCGTTGCAGGATGAGGTTGTGGAGTTTGCAGGCTTTGATGGCACACCCCATTTCTCGCCCTTCTATATCCTGAAAATGATACCCAATATGGCGTCGGGCCATATCTCTATCCGCCACGGATTGTGCGGGCCGAGCTATGGCACCGTGTCGGCCTGCTCCTCTTCGACCCACGCCATTATCTCGGCTGTCGATCAGATTCGTCTGGGCAGAGCCGATGTGATGATAGCAGGTGGCTCGGAGGCTGCTGTGTGTGAGTCGGGCTTGGGAGGCTTCAACTCGATGATGGCCCTCTCCACCCGTAATGACTCCCCGCAGACTGCTTCGCGTCCCTACGATGCCGGTCGCGACGGATTTGTGATTGGCGAGGGTGGCGCAGCACTCGTACTCGAAGAGTATGGTCACGCAGTGGCGCGTGGTGCAAAGATATATGCCGAGGTAGTGGGCGGCGGTGTGAGTGCCGATGCCTACCACGTCACCTCGCCCCACCCCGAGGGTGTAGGTGCTAAGGCCTCTATCGAGGCGGCGCTGCGCGATGCTGGTATCGGCCCCGAGGTGGTGGACTATGTGAACACCCACGGTACATCGACCCCCGCAGGTGACCTGCCCGAGCTCAAAGCCATTATGGATATCTTCGGCGACCACGCCTACAAAATGAACATCAGCTCGACCAAGTCGATGACGGGCCACCTTCTGGGTGGTGCGGGTGCTGTGGAGGCGCTGGCGCTCATCTTGGCGGTGAAGCGCGGTGTTGTCCCCCCGACCATCAATGTGGAGCAGCTCGACGAGGCTATCGATCCCCGTCTGAACCTCACTCTGGGCAAGGCGCAGTATCGCACTGTGCGCTATGCACTTAGCAACACCTTCGGATTTGGCGGACAGAACGCAACGATAATCATCAAACGATACGAGGAGTAGGGAGTATGGCATTTTTCGATCCACTGATGCGTGTGTGGCACCGCCACTTCGGCAAGGACAAGGAGTACTACCGCGCCTTCCGCAAGATGTTTGGTGTGACGCCCGACAACATTGAACTCTACAAACTCGCCCTCGTACACCGCTCCGCCTCTATCCGCCTGGAAGATGGCAGTCAGGTCAACAACGAGCGATTGGAGTTTCTCGGCGATGCTGTACTCGAAACGGTGGTGTCGGACTACCTCTTCATCGAGTACCCAGACTACACCGAAGGCCCCCTCACCCAGCTGCGCTCCAAAATTGTGAGTCGCACCTCGGTAAATGCCATCGCCCTCGACCTGGGTGTCGATAGGCTTGTGGTGTCGCACTCGGGCGGCAGTTTTGTGCAGAAACATATCTACGGTAACGCCCTCGAAGCACTCCTCGGTGCGCTCTACCTCGACAAGGGCTACAACCGTGTGAACCGTATTTTGATTAACGATATACTTCGTCGTCGCCTCGATGTTGACGATATCTCCCACACCGAGACCGACTTCAAGAGCCGACTGATTGAGTGGTGCCAGAAGAGTAAGCGACAGATACACTTCTCGACCGAGATGTGTGTCGACAGCGTACCCTCCCACCCCGAGTTCGCCTCGCGCGTACTCATCGACGGTGTGGAGATGGGCCACGGACGTGGCACGTCGAAGAAGGAGGCCGAGCAGAATGCTGCCTATCTGGTGTGGCACGTCTTAGACGACGACAAGGTGGGCGACTACCTCTTGGAGTATATGGACAAGATGGATAAGAAGAGTGGCAAACAACCGAGATAGAGAGATACGCGAGAAATTGGTGATGCGCGGAGCTGCATCGCTCACCACTGCGGAGTTGCTGAGCCTGATTATCGGGCCCGACTCGGCGGAGGAGAGTGCTATTGTGGCCGCTGAGCGACTACTCGACTACTACGATGGGTCGCTCTCGACGCTGCTGCGCACCGAACTCACCGAACTGCGCACCTCGGCAGGGCTGGGCATCAAACGTGCCTCGCTCCTCGCCTCGGCTCTCGAACTTGGTCGTCGCGCCGCTGCCGAGCAGGTGGCTCCCGTGATTATTCAGGATAAAAACGATGTGGTGGCACTCTTTCCCCGACTTATGGACCTCTCCCACGAGGAGATGTGGGTGGTCTATCTCACCTCCTCCAACCGCGTGCTCGAAAAGCGCAGGGTGGCACAAGGCGGGGTTTCGGCACTTGTGGCAGACCACAAACTGATCACCAAACGTGCCCTCGAACTACTCGCCCAAGGGGTCATCATCGTACACAACCACCCCTCAGGCTCGGCGCACCCCAGCCCCGAAGACGAGGCGGTAACAGCCCGCATAGCCGAGGCGATGAAGTTGTTCGATATCAAGTTGTTAGACCACATCATCATTTCCCGCGAGGGTGATTATAGTTTTAGGCAAAACGGTAAGTTATAAAACAGGGTGGCACTCAGCCACCCTATTCTTTTACTCTACTCTTGCGGAACCCATATCAGTTCTTCAATGTCGTACCCTCTGCGTTTGCATCGCTCCAATAGGTCAACCTGCACCGAGTCGGGGAGCGTTGGGGTGCGCGACATAATCCACAGATACTTAGGCGACGACGAGCCGACAATACTCCACCCGTAGGCCGAGTCGAGCTCCATCACCTTATATGGTGCGGGGAAGAGGAAGAAGGTAACCTTCAACTCGCCGGGGAGCGAGGTAGTAGTTGCCTTGCCGCGGCTAACCCTGTGTTTTCCATTGCGATAGCCGCTATTGAGCACCTCGACAGACCCGTCGGGCATCAGTCGGTAGTCGGCCACGCAGCGCTCCATACCTCGCTCAAAGGGGTGGTCATAGCGCGCAATCTCATACCAGCGACCCATATAGCGGTGCAGGTCCAACTCCTTCACCGTGCGGTTGTCTATCGAGTGGCGCGGGCGAGCAATCACCGCCCCCATCACTCCAATCGCCACAAGAGCAAAAATAATGTAATACTTCATAACAAATAAGGTTTTGATTCTACGACGGAGTGGGAACAAAAAGAGTGCCGATTTGATTATTCGGGCAAAAAGAGTAACTTTGTCTTGAACTACGATTGTTGAACAGATGACAGCACTATTCTCAGATATTATCTTTGGCCCTGTCAAGAGCCGCCGATTGGGGCTCTCGCTGGGTGTCAACCTCCTACCCCTCGACTCCAAACTATGCACCTTCGACTGCATCTACTGCGAGTGTGGTTGGGCGGAGGGTGGCCACGCACCACGCTTCAACTCTCGCGAGAGTGTGCGCGAACTGCTCGGCGCGAAGTTGCGCGAGATGACCGCGGCAGGGACTCCCCCCGATGTAATCACCTTTGCGGGTAATGGCGAGCCGACGATGCACCCCCACTTCGAGGAGATTATCGACGACACCATAGCCCTGCGCGACGCCATTTGCCCCTCGGCAAAGATATCGGTGCTGAGCAATGCTACGATGATTGGCCGCGAGAGTGTCAGGCGTGCACTGCTGAGGGTCGATAACAATATCCTCAAACTCGACTCCGCATTTGACGACACCGTGCGCCTCATCGACAACCCGCAGGGCAGTTACTCTGTGGCACGCACCGTGGAGCTGATGAAGCTCTTCGAGGGCCGATTGGTGGTGCAGACAATGTTCCTGCGCGGCTCCTACGATGGTCAGCAGGTCGATAACACCACCGAGCGCGAGGTGTCGGCGTGGCTGGCACTCCTCAGCGAGATAGCGCCCGAGCGTGTGATGGTCTATACTATCGACCGCGACACCCCTGCACCCGACTTGGAGAAGGTGTCGGTGGAGGAACTCCGTGCCATAGCCGAGCGAGTGGAGGCCCTCGGCATAGATTGTTCCGTAGCCGGCTAAACGAAATAGACGATGATTACCACAGAACAGATAAAAGAGCTATCGCGCCGCCGCGACGACCTGCGCCGCTACCTCCGCATCGACGACCGACAGATAGAGTGGGAGGAGGAGCAGGAGAAGACCACCGCGCCCGACTTCTGGGACTCGCCCAAGGAGGCGGAGGCTCAGCTGCGTCGTGTGGCGGAGATTAAGAGTTGGCTCGACGGGTACGCCGAGGTGGCACAACTCACCGACGACCTCGAACTACTTGCCGAGTTTGTGCGCGAGGGAGGGGCTACCGAGGAGGAACTCGACAGCCACTACGCCACAACGCTCGACCACATCGAGCAGCTCGAAATGCGCAATATGCTCTCCGAACCCGAAGATAAGATGGGGGCGATTATGGACATCAACGCCGGCGCGGGTGGCACCGAGGCACTCGATTGGGCCTCGATGTTGCTCCGTATGTACACCCGTTGGGGTGAGCGCAATGGCTACAAGGTGCGCATCGCCGATATGCAGGAGGGCGAAGAGGTGGGCGTCAAGTCGGCCACACTCCTCTTCGAGGGCGACTACGCCTACGGATACCTCCAAAGCGAGATTGGCGTGCACCGTATGGTGCGCCTCTCGCCCTTCAACGCCAACAACAAGCGACAGACAACGTTCGCCTCGGTATTCGTAGCACCCGCCATCGACGACACCATAGAGATTACCATCAACCCCGCCGATATCGAGTGGGACACCTATCGCAGTAGCGGTGCGGGCGGACAAAATGTCAACAAGGTCGAGACAGGTGTGCGCCTGCGCTACCACGGTAAAGACCCCGACACGGGCGAGGCGGTGGAGTACCTCATCGAGAATACCGAGACACGCTCACAGCTGATGAACCGCGAAAATGCTATGCGCATCCTCCGCTCCAAACTCTACCAGCGCGAACTCGAAAAGCGCCGCGCAGTACAGACCGAACTCGAAAAGAGCAAGAAACGCATCGAGTGGGGCTCACAGATTCGCTCCTACGTCTTCGACGACCGCCGCGTCAAAGACCACCGCACAGGGCATCAGACCTCCAACGTGGAGGCAGTGATGGACGGGGAGATTGATGATTTTATTAAGACCTACTTAATGTTATAACAATGAGAGCAACATCGAGTTGCTCTCATTGTTTTGGATTGGGAATTATGGGAATATAGGGAATTTAAGGAATTTAGGGAACTTAGGGAGTTTAGGGATAATCCTTAAATTCCTTAACACTCTCTAACACTCCTTAACACTCCCTAATCTCTCTCCCTTCAACTCCCACGCTACTTCGCCAAGAACTCCGAGGGTGTGAAGCCTGTGATTTTTTTGAAGATGCGGTTGAAGTGGTGGGTATATTCGAAGCCGAGCAGATGGGCGGTCTCGCCGACATTATGGCCCTGCATCAAGAGGTTTTTGCCTTTCTCGACCACAAAAGAGTGGATATAGCCGATAGCAGTATCGCCCGTAGCCCGATGGACCATATCGCCCAGATAGCGAGATGAGTAGGCTAACTCCCTTGCGCAGTACTGCACCGTCGGCACGCCCAGCGAGAGCTGTCTATTCGCGGTGTAGTACTCCAATAGCAGCTGGTGGAAGCGTTTGAGCATATCAGAGGAGTTCTTATCACCCAACAACCTTTGCCTCAGGTAGATACGATTGCAGTATTCGAGAATTAGGCGGATATAGCCCTGCAACACTCCTCGCAGCGCAGGGCCATCTTCACTGTGCTGCATCTCACTACGCATCTGGCTTATCAACAGCGATATCCTCTCCCACTCCTCGGGAGTCATCTCCAACGAGTCGTTATAGAAGTAGGAGAAAAAGGGGTACTCCTCCATTGTACTCTCCACGGTTGTCCCTCCGAACAACTCGGGCGACCAAAGCACCACCCAGCCACGTCGGGATATCAACTCTCCATTATCCTCCACACCACCAATCTGCCCCGGCGCCACCGCGATAATCGATGGACCGTGGGTCTCGTACTCCTTCATTCCATAGGCGATATTCTTCGGGAACTGATGCTGTATGAACAACCCATAGACACTATAACGATTCAGGCTTCGGCGAAACAGCCCAAGCTCCTCGTAGTGGAGGGCACACACCAGCGGATGAAGTGCGGGAGAGTTGACATAATCTGCATAGTCGTTTGGATTGGTTATGCGTAGTATTTTCCTCATAGGTTAATTACAGATAGTTAGCCTAACAAAAATAATCAAAATCTGCGAAATTGGTTAATCATTATCAAAAAATAGTTACCACCTCACAGAGATAATACCCTACTTTTGTATAAAAAATTTTGTATTATGGAATTTAATCGCCCTATCAATCGTAGAAAGGCCCTCAAAGTGATGGGTCTTGGTATGCTCTCCCTCTGCGTGCCGACACTCCCCCTCTACGCAAAAGCACAAGACGGTAAAAGACACAAACGTCTGATTTTCTTCTTCTCCGCAACAGGCAACAGCCTCTTTGTGGCTCGACAGATAGCAGGCGAGGATGCCACTCTGCTGAGTATCTCGCAAGAGATTCACAACGAGGTGCCCGAGTATGAGGCCGACGAGATTGGCTTCGTATGCCCCATCTATTGCTTCATCGCGCCCGCCATCGTGCAGGACTTCTTTGCGCGTTCCACCTTCAAGGCCGACTACTTCTTCGCAGTCGGCACCTTCGGAGCACACAGCACCATCTTCCCCGAGTTTATGAACAATATGGCTAAGGAGCGCGGGGTGCAGTTGAACTACATCTCCGCTATCCAGATGGTCGATACCTACCTGCCCTTCTTCGATGTGGAGAGAGAGTTGGCCAACCCGAAGATTCAGCGAATACCTGAGAGAATTGCCGAGGTGCGTGCCGCTATCAATGCGCACGAAGATTATATCCTGCCCGTGACAGAGCAGGACCGTATGATGTGCGAGGGCTATTATCGCTCGTCGCGACGCGACCGCCAGCGTCCTACCGCTACCCGCTCCGAGAAGATTGTATTTGCCACCGAGGCCTGTGTGGGATGTGGTGTTTGTACTTCGCTCTGCCCGCACGGGTCTTGGAGGCTGGTCGATGGCCACGCAGTAGCCGAGGGCGATTGTGAGACTTGCTTGGCGTGCGTTCATAACTGCCCGCAAAAGGCAATCTCCATTATCCCGACTCCTCCCGAACCCGAGGAGCCTAATCGCAATGCACGTTTCCGCAACCCGAACGTGACACTTGCCGACCTGATTAAAGCAAACGGTCAGGTTAAAGAGTAGCTCGACGACACTACTAAAATGAGAATTGTGTGAGTAGTGCAAAAAGTGTGAGAGCACTCTAAATATCTTTGTGTAAAAATTTTATTTCATCGTGCCGCATTTTTGTGAAAAACTGCGGCACAACTTTATTATAATTAGAGCAGGGTATTCTGCAATCTTCGGGGTGGTCATTACCCTTCTAACACCTCCTCATCACCCTTGACCACACAAACAAAACAAGGGGTTGTCCGCAATGGACAACCCCTTGTTTTTATTAGAAGTTATTCTAAGGATTACTCCTGAGCAACGTCAGCAGCCATTGCGTGGTACTCCTCTTTCGAGCCTACCAGCACCTGACCCCAATCGCGCACACCTGTACCGGCGGGGATAAGGTGACCGCAGATTACGTTCTCCTTCAAGTTCTCCAGAGGATCCACCTTACCGTGGATAGCGGCCTCGTTGAGCACCTTGGTAGTCTCCTGGAACGATGCAGCCGACATAAAGCTGTTGGTCTGCAATGCTGCACGGGTGATACCTTGGAGCACCTGAGCCGAGGTAGCAGGCACAATCTCGCGGACAGTCACGATGGGCAGGTCCTTACGTTTGAGCGAGCTATTCTCCTCGCGGAGCTCACGAACAGAGATAATCTGACCGGGCTGGAAGTTCTGCGAAGCACCTGCATCGGTCACTACAACCTTGTCGTAGAGAGCGTCGTTGGTCTCCATAAACTCCCACTTGTCAACAACCTGACCTTCGAGGAAGCGGGTGTCACCCGGATCCTGAATCGAAACCTTGTTCATCATCTGACGAACAATCACCTCGAAGTGCTTGTCGTTAATCTTCACACCCTGACCACGGTAAACCTCCTGTACCTCGTTAACGATGTACTCCTGTACCTTGGTCGGACCCTGGATAGCCAAAATATCGCCGGGGGTGATGGCACCGTCGGAGAGGGCCATACCTGCCTTAACGTAGTCGTTCTCCTGTACCAGAATCTGGCGCGACAGGGGCACGAGATACTTTCTCACAGCACCGTCGCGGGCTGTAACGACAATCTCGCGGTTACCACGCTTAACCTTACCAAAGGTGATCTCACCATCAATCTCCGATACGATAGCGGGGTTCGACGGGTTACGTGCCTCGAACAACTCGGTCACACGAGGCAGACCACCAGTAATATCGCCCGCCTTACCGAACGAACGAGGTATCTTAATCAGCGTATCGCCGGCCTTAATCTTGGCGTTCTCCTTAACAACGATGTGCGCACCCACAGGCAGGTTGTACTGCTTCTGCTCTACGCCATCGCGGTCGAGAATCTTGATGACAGGGTTCTTGGTCTTATCACGCGACTCGATAATCACCTTCTCGCGCAGACCGGTCTGCTCGTCGTACTCGTCGCGGTAGGTAACACCCTCAATAACATTATCGAAGACAACCTTACCATCGTACTCCGAGATGATGACTGCATTGAAGGGATCCCACTCGCTAATCAAATCACCCTTCTTAACCTCCTCACCTGCCATCTTGTAGAGGGTCGAGCCATACGAGAGGTTGGTAGTGAAGAGAGTAGCACCTGTATCCTTGTGTACGATGCGCAACTCTGCCAGACGACTGACAACGATGTTCTTCTCGCCCAGCTCGGCATCTTTGGTCTTGATGACTCTCAGGTCGTCAATCTCCAAGATACCGTCGTAGCGTGCCGAGAGGCTATTGTCGATAGCCGAGCCACTTGCAACACCACCGACGTGGAAGGTACGCAGAGTCAGCTGAGTACCAGGCTCACCGATACTCTGTGCAGCGATTACGCCGACAACCTCACCCTTCTGTACCATACGACCGGTTGCAAGGTTGCGACCATAACACTTAGCGCAGACACCCTTACGCGACTCGCAGGTGAGCACCGAACGAATCTCCACCTGCTCGATGGGCGACTTGTCGATAATCTGTGCTGCCTCCTCGCGAATCTCCTCGCCAGCAGCCACAATCAGCTCGCCGGTCTCGGGGTGATATACATCGTTCACCGAGGTACGACCCAGGATGCGCTCGTAGAGAGTCTGAATAACAGCGTCGTTGCGCTTGATAGCGGTAGCAGTCAGGCCACGCAGAGTGCCGCAATCCTCCTCGTTGATAATAACGTCGTTTGCAACGTCCACCAGACGACGGGTCAGGTAACCTGCGTCGGCGGTTTTCAGTGCAGTATCCGCAAGACCCTTACGCGCACCGTGGGTGGAGATAAAGTACTCCAACACCGAAAGACCCTCCTTGAAGTTCGACAAGATAGGGTTCTCAATGGTCTGACCACCCTCGGCACCCGACTTCTGAGGCTTAGCCATCAGACCACGCATACCCGAAAGCTGACGAATCTGCTCCTTCGAACCACGCGCACCCGAATCAAGCATCATAAATACGGGGTTGAAACCGTCCTGATCTGCCTTCAACTGGTCATACACAGTTGCGGTAAGTTTATTGTTAACGTGTGTCCACACGTCGATAACCTTGTTGTAACGCTCGTTGTTGGTAATGAAACCCATATTATAGTTCTCCATCACCTCGTCAACCTGTGCGTAACCGTCCTGTACGAGCTGTGCCTTCTCCTTCGGGATCAGCACTGCGTCGAGGTTGAACGACAGACCGCCACGGAATGCCATCTGGTAACCCAAGTTCTTGATATTGTCGAGGAACTCAGCGGTCTTATCAGCACCTGCCTTCTTCATCACCATACCGATGATATCACGCAGAGTGTTCTTCTTCAACAGGGTGTTGATGTAGCCAATCTCCTTGGGTACCACCTGGTTGAAGATGATACGACCGATAGTGGTCTCCTTGATGTACTCCTTCTTGGGCTGGCCATTTTCGTCAACAGTGTCAACCAATACATCGACAGTAGCGTGGAGGTCTGCACGACCCTCGTTGTAGGCGATGATAGCCTCCTCGGGACCGTAGAATTTCAGACCCTCACCCTTAACACCCTTCTTGGGCTTGGTGATGTAGTACAGACCGAGTACCATATCCTGCGAAGGTACGGTAATAGGCGCACCGTTAGCGGGGTTGAGAATGTTGTGCGAGCCGAGCATCAGCAGCTGAGCCTCCAAAATTGCGGCGTTGCCCAGAGGCAAGTGAACTGCCATCTGGTCACCATCGAAGTCGGCGTTGAACGCGGTACACGACAGCGGGTGCAACTGCATTGCCCTACCCTCGATGAGCTTGGGCTGGAAGGCCTGGATACCCAGACGGTGAAGCGTCGGGGCACGGTTCATCAGTACGGGGTGGCCCTTAATCACGTTCTCCAAGATGTCCCAGATAACGGGATCCTTGCGGTCGATAATCTTCTTAGCCGACTTCACAGTCTTAACGATACCACGCTCGATAAGTTTGCGAATGATGAAGGGTTTATAGAGCTCGGCAGCCATATCCTTAGGCATACCCATCTCGTGCATCTTCAACTCAGGACCTACGACGATAACCGAACGTGCCGAGTAGTCAACACGCTTACCGAGCAAGTTCTGACGGAAACGACCCTGCTTACCTTTGAGGCTGTCGCTGAGCGACTTCAAAGGACGGTTGCTCTCGGTCTTCACTGCGTTGTTCTTACGCGAGTTGTCGAAGAGGCTATCAACAGCCTCCTGCAACATACGCTTCTCGTTGCGGAGAATAACCTCGGGAGCCTTAATCTCGATGAGTCGTTTCAGACGGTTGTTACGAATAATCACCCTGCGGTAGAGGTCGTTCAGGTCGGAGGTAGCAAAGCGACCACCGTCCAGAGGTACCAGAGGACGCAACTCGGGAGGAGTCACGGGGATAACCTTCAACACCATCCACTCGGGCTTATTAATCTCGCGCGAGTCGCGGAACGCCTCGATAACGTGCAGACGCTTCAACGCCTCAGCCTTACGCTGCTGCGAGGTCTCACGACCAGCGCGGTCACGCAGCTGATAGCTGAGCGAGTCCAAATCTACGCGCTTCAACATAGTCTCCACAGCCTCGGCACCCATCTGAGCGATGAACTTGTTGGGATCCGAGTCGTCGAGCTGAGCGTTGCCCTTAGGCAGTGTAGCCAGAATATCGAGGTACTCCTTCTCGCTGAGCAGGTCGTGCTCCTGCACGCCATTTTCAGCGGCAGCACCGGGCTGGATAACGATATAGCGCTCGTAGTAGATAACTGCGTCGAGTTTCTTGGTCTGGATACCCAGCAGGGCACCAATCTTCGAGGGGAGCGAACGGAAGTACCAGATGTGTACAACGGGTACAACGAGGTCGATGTGACCCATACGCTCACGACGAACCTTCTTCTCGGTAACATCCACACCGCATCGGTCGCAGACGATACCTTTGTAGCGGATACGTTTGTACTTACCGCAGTGGCACTCGTAGTCCTTTACGGGACCGAAGATGCGCTCGCAGAAGAGACCGTCCCTCTCGGGTTTGTAGGTACGATAGTTAATCGTCTCAGGTTTCAGCACCTCGCCGCTCGAATTATCTTTGATCTCCTCGGGCGATGCAAGACCAATCGAGATCTTGCTGAAATTGATGCTTGTCTTATTATCTTTCTTGATAGACATATTCTTTCACCTTTTTTACTTATTATCCTAATCTCTTACCGCGATGCTTACGAAAGTTTAACACTAAGTGCCAGACCACGCAACTCGTGGAGCAATACATTGAGCGACTCGGGAATACCGGGGGTAGGCAGGTTATCGCCCTTGACGATAGCCTCGTAAGCCTTAGCACGACCGGTAACGTCGTCACTCTTGATAGTCAGAATCTCTTGGAGGATATTTGCTGCACCGAATGCTTCGAGTGCCCAAACCTCCATCTCACCAAATCGCTGACCACCAAACTGAGCCTTACCGCCCAGAGGCTGCTGAGTGATGAGAGAGTAAGGACCGATGGAACGTGCGTGCATCTTGTCGTCGATCATATGGCCGAGTTTCAGCATATAGATCACACCCACAGTTGCAGGCTGGTCGAACTGCTCACCCGTACCACCATCGCGCAGATAGCAGCAACCGTTCTTAGGTACACCTGCCTTAGCAGTGTACTCGTTAATCTCGTCGAGAGTAGCACCATCGAAGATAGGAGTAGCGAACTTCAAGCCCAACTCCTTACCTGCCCAACCCAGAACAGTCTCGTAGATCTGTCCCAAGTTCATACGCGAAGGCACACCCAGAGGGTTCAGAACGATATCTACAATGGTACCGTCCTCCAAGAAAGGCATATCCTCGTCGCGAACAACCTTGGCAACAATACCCTTGTTACCGTGACGACCTGCCATCTTATCACCCACTTTCAGCTTACGCTTCTTAGCGATATAGACCTTAGCCATCTGGATAACACCCGAGGGCAGCTCATCGCCATTGGTGATGTTGTACTTCTCGCGCTTAACCTTAGCATCGAGTTCCTTATACTTGATAATGAAGTTGTTGACTGCAATACCTGTCAGGCGGTCCAGACGCTCGTCGCCGGTCCACTTGGTATCCATCAGGTTCAGGTAGTCAATCTCCTCCAACATCTTCTTGCTGAACTTGGTACCCTTAGCATACAACTCGGCACCAAAGTACTCGCGGATACCGGTGGTGGTCTTGTCCTTCAACAGAGTGTAGAGTTTCTCCACCAACACGCTCTTCAAGGCGGCAGCCTCCTTAGCAAACTGCTGATCTACCTCCTCCAATTTGCGCTTCTCGTCCTGCTTGCCCTTCTTACCGTCTTTCACATTGCGGCTGAAGAGTTTGCGGTCGATAACGGTACCAAACAACGAAGGCTGTGCTTTGAGCGACGCATCTTTAACATCGCCCGCCTTGTCACCAAAGATGGCGCGGAGTAGCTTCTCCTCGGGGCTGGGATCGCTCTCACCCTTAGGAGTAATCTTACCGATGAGGATATCGCCGGGCTTGACATTAGCACCTACGCGGATAATACCTCTCTCGTCCAAATCCTTGGTAGCATCCTCGCTCACGTTGGGGATATCGGGAGTGAGCTCCTCGACACCACGCTTGGTCTCGCGAACCTCCATAATATACTCGTCAACGTGTACCGAGGTGAAGAGGTCGTCACGCTGCAAACGCTCCGAAATCACGATAGCGTCCTCAAAGTTGTAACCCTTCCAAGGCATAAATGCAACCTTCAAGTTGCGACCCAGAGCCAACTCACCGTGGTCAGTCGAGTAACCCTCGGTCATAATATCGCCCTTGCTCACCTTCTGACCGATGGTCACAGTGGGACGCAGGGTGATAGACATATTCTGGTTAGTCTTGCGGTAGCGGGGGAGCATATAGGTGGTAATCTCGGGATCGAAACTTACCAGACGCTCGTCGTCGGTGCGCTCGTACTTAACCTGAATCTGCTGAGCATCGGCAAATACCACCTCACCCTCGCCCTCGGCAACAATCTGGATGCGGCTGTCGGAGATCATAGCCTTCTCCAAACCGGTACCCACGATAGGAGCCTCGGGGTTAATCAGAGGTACTGCCTGACGCATCATGTTCGAACCCATCAGCGCACGGTTAGCATCGTCGTGCTCCAAGAAGGGAATCAAACTTGCCGCAATAGAGGCAATCTGGTTGGCTGCAACATCGACCAAGTTCAGCTGCTCGGCATTAACGGTGGGGAAGTCGGCCTCGGCACGAGCCTTGATACGCTCGGGCTCCAAGAACTCACCCTTCTCATTAACGGGAGCGCTGGCCTGACCAATCAGCAGACCCTCCTCCTCTTCTGCACTCATATAGACGATATCCTCGTCGTTGAGGTTCACCTTGCCGCCCTCCACCTTACGGTAGGGAGTGGTGATGAAGCCCATCTCACTAATTTTGGCATATACACACAACGACGAAATCAGACCGATGTTCGGGCCCTCAGGGGTCTCAATCGGGCAAAGACGACCGTAGTGGGTATAGTGTACATCTCGCACCTCGAAACCTGCACGGTCACGCGACAGACCACCGGGACCCAGAGCCGACAGACGACGCTTGTGAGTCATCTCGGCCAGAGGGTTGGTCTGGTCCATAAACTGCGACAGCTGGTTGGTACCGAAGAACGAGTTGATAACGCTCGACAGAGTCTTGGCGTTAATCAGGTCAATCGGGGTAAACACCTCGTTGTCACGCACGTTCATACGCTCGCGGATAGTACGTGCCATACGCACAAAGCCGAGCGAGAACTGGTTCGACAGCTGCTCACCAACGGTGCGAACACGACGGTTGCTCAGGTGGTCGATATCATCGACGTTGGCCTGCGAGTTGATAAGCTGAATGAGGTACTTGATAATTGCAATGATATCCTCCTTGGTCAGCACCTTCACTGCGGGATCGGTGGTGAGGCCGAGTTTCTTGTTGATACGGAAACGACCTACATCACCCAAGTCGTAGCGCTTGTCGGAGAAGAAGAGCTTGTCGATAACATCTCTTGCGGTAGCCTCATCTGGTGGCTCCGAGTTACGCAGCTGTCGGTAGATATAGACCACCGACTCCTTCTCACTGTTGCAAGGATCCTTCTGCAATGTATTATATACAATCGAGAAGTCGGTACCAGTGGCGTTCTCCTTGTGGAGCAGAATGCTCTTGGCACCACTTTCGAGGATACTCTCAATGTGCTCCTCGGTGAGCTCGGTCTCGCGGTCGATGATCACATCGTTACGCTCAATCGAAACAACCTCACCGGTGTCCTCATCAACGAAGTCCTCGACCCAAGTGCTCAGGATACGTGCAGCCAGCTTGCGACCAACAGCCTTTTTCAGGTTGCTCTTGGTCACCTTCACCTCGTCTGCGAGCTCGAAGATATCCAAGATATCCTTGTCGTTCTCGAAGCCGATGGCACGCAACAGAGTGGTCACGGGCAATTTCTTCTTACGATCGATGTAGGCATACATCACGTTGTTGATGTCGGTAGCAAACTCAATCCACGAACCCTTGAAAGGAATAATACGAGCCGAGTACAATTTAGTACCGTTGGTGTGGACACTCTGACCGAAGAATACGCCGGGCGAACGGTGCAACTGCGATACAATTACACGCTCAGCACCATTGATAACGAAGGTACCACGGGGAGTCATATACGGAATAGTACCCAGATATACATCCTGTACTACGGTATCGAAATCCTCGTGCTCCTGATCGGTGCAGTAGAGTTTCAGTTTTGCTTTGAGAGGTACGTTGTAGGTAAGACCGCGCTCCAAGCACTCCTCAATCGAGTAGCGAGGGGGGTCAACATAGTAGTCGATAAACTCCAAAACAAAGTTGTTTCGGGTATCGGTAATGGGGAAATTCTCCATAAACACCTTATACAGGCCCTCGTTACGACGATTCTCGGCCGTGGTGTCCAGTTGGAAAAAGTCTTGGAACGATTTGAGCTGCACCTCCAAAAAGTCGGGATATTCCATCTTGTGCTTGATGGAGGAGAAACTAACTCTCTGATTGTTTGTTTTCAAGGACATTTTTCTTTCAAAAAATTAACCGGCAACTCACTCTCGACCACTGCGCGCGCTTTGCAGTGTTTTATCGCCGCGGTTCCCTACGCCGCACCGATCCGAGGCAGTTGCACCTCATTTTTTAACTCTTTTGTCGCGTCACTACCCACCCTTCCTAACCTGTCGTTCGGCCCTCGGCAGTCGCTCTCCTGTGGGGCAGAAGAGGAGCTTCGAGCAGACTCTTTTACACAAAAAACTCTTGCACGGAGCAAGACTCGTGATGGGTTCTCTGTTGGGTGTGACACCTGTGTCGTTGTGGAGTGTGCCGCAATGTCCTGGTTGTGGCACAAGTGGGGCTACATCTTTCAGGGCACTCCTCGTCGCGCTCTATTGCATCGCTCGTAAAGACGTCCGAGCCTCTCGTTTTGCGCTGACTATTAATAGATTGGATGTGTGGTAGCCGACCACTCTTCTAACTCGTTTGTCGTCCTTCGGTTTAGACAGGCGACGACTCCTGTTACACTATTCGGGAAAGCAGCCAACCGTGCGAAACGGAGTGGCTATTTTAGACGAGAAAAGGCATAGAGCCTGTCTGACAGGCTCTACACCGTGATTTATTCTCGGACCTAAGTTCGAACTATTTGAGCTCAACCTCAGCACCAGCCTCCTCGAGAGCAGCTTTAAGTGCCTCAGCCTCCTCTTTCGAAACGCCCTCTTTGATAGCCTTAGGAGCTGCGTCAACGAGATCCTTAGCCTCTTTCAGACCAAGACCGGTCGACTCCTTCACTGCCTTTACAACAGGAATTTTGCTCTGACATGCGCTAACGAGAACTACGTCGAAAGTAGTCTTCTCAGCGGGAGCAGCCTCGCCAGCAGCGGCGGGAGCAGCAACAGCAACAGCTGCAGCAGCGGGCTCAATACCGTACTCCTCTTTCAGGATAGCGGCCAACTCATTTACTTCCTTAACTGTCAAGTTTACCAACTCTTCAGCCAATACTTTTACATCTGCCATTGTAGTATAAAATTTTTAAGTTTGTTTTTTAATTCTTTGTTTTGTTTTTCTTTTAATTTCTCTCTTCAAGCGCCTTTACGATACCAGCGACCTTCTGACCAGCATTTGCTTGGAGGGCCGAGATAACGTTCTTCGCAGGCGACTGGAGCAGTGCAACGATATCGCCGATAAGCTCCTCGCGGCTCTTGATGTTTACGAGCATATCGAGGTTCTCGTCGCCAACATATACGCACTCCTGTACGTAAGCGGCCTTCAAGATGGGCTTGTCACCCTTCTTGCGGAACTCCTTGATAACAACAGCGGGAGTTTTTGCCGCCTCTGCGAACATAATCGATGAAGAGCCTTTCAGTACTCCTACCAAATCAGCATCCGCCTTCTCAACCTTCTCCAATGCCTTAGTGAAGAGAGTGTTCTTAACTACCGACAGCTGTACGCCGGCCTCGAAGCATGCCTTACGAAGAGCAGCAGTGCTCTCTGCGTTCATGTCCGAAATGTCGGTGATATAGAAAGTGGGATACTTGCTGAGTTTTTCGGCCAAGGAGTCTATTACCTGACTTTTTTCTTCCCTGTTCATTGTCTTCGATTTTTATTACTTAGTCTCAACTGATTTGGGATCTACCTGCAAGCCGATACTCATAGTCGTAGAGAGATAGATGCTCAGCACGTAGCTACCTTTTGCGGCAGCGGGTTTGAGTTTGTAAACAGTCGAAAGGAACTCGTTAGCGTTCTCAACGATCTGCTGGGGAGTAAAGGAGATCTTACCTACCGAAGTGTGAACGATACCGTACTTGTCAACCTTGAAGTCGATCTTACCGGCCTTCACCTCCTTAACAGCTTTACCAACCTCCATAGTTACGGTACCGGTCTTGGGGTTAGGCATCAGACCGCGAGGACCGAGGATACGACCCAGCGCACCCACCTTAGCCATCACGTTGGGAGTACAGATGATAACATCAACGTCGGTCCAACCGGCTTTGATCTTCTCAACATACTCGTCCAGGCCAACGTAGTCTGCGCCAGCCTCACGTGCCTCGTTCTCCTTGTCGGGAGTACAAAGAACCAATACTCGAACTGTCTTACCTGTACCGTGGGGCAGTGTTACAACACCACGCACCATCTGGTTTGCCTTACGGGGATCTACACCCAAACGTATGTCAACATCAACCGAAGCGTCGAATTTCGTGAATGTAATCTCCTTCAGAAGAGCGGCAGCCTCGTCCAATTTGTAGATCTTGTGGGGCTCTACCTTGGCAAGCATTGCTTTTTGATTTTTTGTCAGCTTACTCATCTCTCAAATTATTACATTTTAGGAAACTCTCCGACAACATTGATACCCATACTGCGAGCAGTACCGGCTACCATACGCATTGCAGCCTCCAAAGTGAAGCAATTCATATCCACCATCTTACCCTTAGCGATCTCAGCGACCTGCTCCCAGGTTACCTGACCTACCTTCTTACGGTTAGGCTCGGCACTACCGGCGGCTACCTTTGCAACCTCCTTCAACTGAACGGCCACAGGCGGCTGTTTAACAACGAACTCAAACGACTTGTCGCTGTAAACAGTGATGATGACGGGCAATACCTTACCAGCCTGCGACTGAGTCCTCGCATTGAACTGTTTGCAGAAGTCCATAATATTGACTCCCTTAGAACCGAGTGCGGGACCAACGGGGGGCGAAGGATTGGCGGCACCACCTTTAATCTGCAATTTAATAAATGCAGCAACCTCTTTTGCCATAGTTTTCCTTGGTTAATTATTCTTTTTCTACTTGTGTGTAATTTAACTCCATAGGAGTCTTTCTTCCGAATATCTTCACAGAGACTGTGAGTTTCTTCCTCTCCTCATCAACAGCTTCAATGGTGCCCGAAAAACTTGCAAAAGGACCATCAGTCACCTTCACTGTTTCACCTGTGAAGAAAGGAACCTCGTTCTCCTCTACACCCTGACTCAATTCGTCAACTCTACCGAGGATTCGCGCAACCTCCTGCGGACGTATAGGCGTCGCAATCAGTTTTTTGCTCTCCTCCTTCGAGTCGCCGAGGAAGCCGAGTACATTAGGTGTATTACGAAGCATATAGGGAACTTCTCCTACCATAGCTGCCTCGACCAAAACGTAGCCGGGATAAGACACACGCTCTTTGCTGACCTTCTTACCGTTTCGGATCGAATAGACCTTCTCGGTGGGGATCAGCACCTGCGAAATAAGGTGCGAAAGGTTACTGCTGCGTACCTCGTTGTCGATGTACTCCTTAACCTTCTTCTCCTTACCGCCGATGGCGCGTATCACATACCACTGTTTCTCTTCGCTCATTGCTTTTCTTAATTATCGGTTACGATATCAGAATTTTAGTGAGCCAGAGTGCGGTAAACCAACTCCATTATGTTCTCAAAGGCCAAGTCCATCGCAAGGATAACCACAGCGAATATCAAGGAAGCTACCATAACGGTAATTGCTAAACTCTGCAACTCCTTGAACGGTGTCCAAGTGACCTTTTTGACAAGCTCTTTATAGGATGCTTTTACGTAATTTACAAATTTCATCTCTTTCGATTTTTCTCTTAATAGCACGGGAGGAGAGAATCGAACTCCCACCAACGGTTTTGGAGACCGCTATTCTACCATTAAACTACTCCCGTAAAAAGTGGCAGGCACTCTCTTTGCCTGGCCAGAGCCCGCTTGGAGCCTGCCTGCCTAAGGTTTTATTGAGTATTACTCAAGAATCTCCTTGATCTGACCCGAACCTACGGTACGACCACCCTCACGGATAGCGAAACGCAGACCAGCGTTCAGAGCTACGGGGTAGATGAGCTCTACGGTAATCTCAACGTGGTCACCGGGCATTACCATATCGATACCCTCGGGGAGCGAAACCTCACCGGTAATATCCATGGTACGGATATAGAACTGGGGACGATAGTGGTTGTGGAAAGGAGTATGACGGCCACCCTCCTCTTTCTTCAAGATATAAACCTCACCGGTAAACTTGGTGTGGGGAGTAACGGTCTTAGGCTTAGCAACAACCATACCGCGCTTAACCTCCTTCTTGTCAACACCACGCATCAGCAGACCTACGTTGTCACCAGCCTCACCCTCATCGAGGAGCTTGCGGAACATCTCAACGCCGGTACAAGTCGAGGTGATAACCTTCTCGTTCAAACCGATAATCTCAACGGGGTCACCAACGTGGATAACACCAGTCTCGATACGACCGGTAAGTACGGTACCACGACCGGTAATCGAGAAGATATCCTCGATAGGCATCAAGAAAGGCTTCTCATTGTCGCGAGGAGGAACGGGGATGTACTCATCAACAGTGTTCATGAGCTCCATAATCTTCTCCTCCCACTGGGGCTCGCCGTTCAGACCACCAAGAGCCGAACCACGGATAACGGGAGCGTTGTCACCGTCGAAACCGTTCGAGCTGAGGATATCGCGGATCTCCATCTCAACGAGCTCGAGCATCTCCTCGTCGTCAACCATATCGCACTTGTTCATGAAGACTACGATATAAGGAACGTTTACCTGACGAGCCAACAGAACGTGCTCACGAGTCTGGGGCATAGGACCATCGGTAGCAGCTACTACGAGGATAGCACCATCCATCTGAGCAGCACCAGTTACCATGTTCTTTACATAGTCGGCGTGACCGGGGCAGTCAACGTGAGCGTAGTGACGGTTTGCAGTCTGATACTCAACGTGAGCCGAGTTGATGGTGATACCACGCTCTTTCTCCTCGGGTGCGTTATCGATCGAGTCGAAGCTACGCAACTCCGAAAGACCAGCCTTAGCCAGAACAGTGGTAATAGCAGCGGTAAGAGTAGTTTTACCGTGGTCTACGTGTCCAATAGTACCGATGTTTACGTGCGGTTTGGACTTGTCAAATTTTTCTTTTGCCATAGCACTAATAATTTATAAGATTCACTAAATTTTTGTATAAAACTTGTCTTCGTTTCACTCTCCTTCTACACTGCAAAAATGCGGGTGATGCAAAACCTCTTTTTCTTGAAAATCAGCCACTTAGCAATCTTGCCTGAGCCCTTTTCTCCACACTATCGGTTTATGCGTCACACGACACTTTTTTGTCTTTTTTTTTGAGCGGAAGACGAGGCTCAAACTCGCGACCCTCAGCTTGGAAGGCTGATGCTCTATCAACTGAGCTACTTCCGCAGTCAAGCCCCGCCGACAACTCGTTGTCCGGCGAAGGAGCAACACTTAAAAGTCAATCCAACCTTTGTCGATTGAACTGACTTCTCAGTGTGAGTGGGAGAAGATGGATTCGAACCACCGAAGGCGTGCGCCAACAGATTTACAGTCTGTCCCATTTGGCCACTCTGGTATTCTCCCAAGTTATGTAAGAAGATGCACTTTTGCGCATTTGAGCCGATAGAGGGATTCGAACCCACGACCTGCTGATTACAAATCAGCTGCTCTGACCAACTGAGCTACATCGGCAAATCCCTTCCTTAGGGGCAACAAAAGTAGTGATAATTTTTCAATCTGCAAATTTTCAGATGAAAAAATCTACATTTTCTTACTTTTTATTCCAAAGAACATTTTCGCTGGACTCCATTTCGTTATCCGCGAAATCGGGGGCAAAAGTAAGATAACTTTTCGATATAAAAAAGAGTGCGACGAAAAAAAATGCACCTAAGGGTTATTTTTTTCAATTCAAAATGCAAAATTCA
>JAFXAY010000072.1 GCA_017521965.1 Tidjanibacter sp.
GGGAGTGTTAGGGAGTGTTAGGGAGTGTTAGGGAGTGTTAGGGAGTGTTAGGGAGTGTTAGGGAGTGTTAGGGAGTGTTAGGGAGTGTTAGGGAGTGTTAGGGAGTGTTAGGGAGTGTTAGGGAGATTAGGGAATAATGAGAATAATGAGAATAATGAGAATAATGGGAATAATGGGAATAATAGGAATTTAAAGATTATCCCATAACTCCCATAATTCCTATAACTCCCATAATTCCCATAATTCCCATCAAAAAACCTGAGAGTAGTTCGATACTACTCTCAGGTTTAATTTAAACCCACTACCCCAAAAAAGCCATATGATTGAGGAAATTTTAGGCGGGGGAGTCTTGGCGGCCACGCGCATACTCTATGTATGTAAGTGGTCGACAAGGCTCCCCCAACACCAAATTTACCAATCAGATGGCTTTTTTTACATTGTGATGGCGAGGAATTGCTCTATGTCCGACTGTAATTTCTTGTACAAAAAACAGTTCTTGTAATTCTCGTTGAACAGGAGGGCGTCGCGCACGGAGCAGAGGGAGTTGTTGTAGTTGCTATGCTCGTTGTGGAGCGAGAGCCCCTCGCGGGCGGATTGGTTGATGCGGTCGGTGGCCATCAGTTTGAGCTTGTCGCACACCGCGTTGAGCACCACCATCACCACATTGTCCATCAGCGTATGACCGTGCATAAAGAGATAGACATTGTCGGGTGTCACGCCACGCGCCAAGAGGGCACGCTCGAAGGCGGGCATACACGCCGCCATATCGGGGTGCTGCTCGGCGAGGTGGACCACACGACGCGCCACCTGACGTCCCAGCCACGCTATGGTGTCGGCACCATTGCGCTCGGTATCCAGATAGCCGAGGCGCACCGTACTCTTGAAGTCGATGAGTGTAAATGCCTTTTGCTTACCGCTTTGCGCTGAGTAGGCATACCAGAGGAAGGCGGGGTAGATGGTGCGCGAGTAGTCGGCGAAGAACTCCTCGAAGTCGAAAATCTTAGCATCGTTCTTCGTCGCCTTCACGCAGATATTGTGCAACGAGGGGGCGTAGCAGATGTAGTTTTCGGTGGAGTAGGCGTAGGTGTGGAACATAAATGGCGAGTTGTTAATCTCGGCTGCCTGCTCGGTCTGGTTGGCGAAGAGGTAGTCGAAGTCGCTGTCCATACAGAGTATGGTGTTCGGCCCACACTTATCTGCTTGGCTGAGGAGTGTCTTTTTGCCCTTTGCCAAGTCCTTGCGCAGTGGCACGGTGACCTCGAAGGTGACACGGTCGCTCTCGTACTGGTCGAATATGCCGCGCCAGAAGGCCACATCCTCGTAGCCCTCGACCATCACGGTCACCAGACGCTTACCCTCATCGACAGGCAGACGCTCGGGCAGTTTCTCCACCCGAGGCTGCTGTGAGCGATATTTTTTCACATTTGTCTTGGCCACAATCTCCACCTGCTATTGTCGTACATCAACTAAAAAATATCCTTGCGGAGTATGGTCTGCTCGCGGTCGGGACCTACCGACACCACAGCCACCTCAGCACCTGTCAGCTCCTCGATGCGGGCGATGTAGCGCTGTGCTGCCTCGGGCATCTCCTCTACGCTGCGTGCTGTGGAGGTATCCTCCTGCCAACCGGGGAGCTCTTCGAGCACGGGGCGGCAGCGCTCCAACTCGGCGATGGTGGCAGGTACGTAGTCAATCTGCTTACCGTCAAGCTCATAGGCGGTACAGATGCACACCTTCTCCAAACCCGAAAGAACGTCGAAGAGCATCAGCGAGAGGTAGTTCACACCACTCACACGTGCAGCGTGGCGCAGTGCCACAACATCGAGCCAACCCACGCGACGCGGACGACCGGTCACTGTACCGTACTCGTGGCCACGCTCACGGATATAGTGTGCCAACTCGTCGTGCAGCTCAGTGGGGAAGGGACCCTCACCTACGCGGGTGCAGTATGCCTTGCAGACGCCCAGCACGTTGTCCACATAGCGGGGAGCGATGCCTGTGTTGACGGGCACGCTGGCTGCTGTGGGGCTCGAAGAGGTGACATAGGGGAAGGTACCGTGGTCGATGCAGAGCATCACACCCTGAGCACCCTCGAAGAGTATCTTCTTACCCTCCTCGATAGCCTTGTTGAGGAGTACGGAGGTGTCGCAGATGCAGGGGCGGAAACGCTCGCCGAGTGCGCGGTACTGCTCGAAGACAGCGTCGAACTCGAAGGTGGGCAGACCCAACATCTGCAACTCCATATTCTTGACCTGCAACACGTTGTGCAAACGCTCGGCAAAGTATTCGGCATCGAGCAGGTCGCCCATACGGATACCGATGCGGTTGTACTTATCGGCATAAGCGGGGCCGATACCCTTTTTGGTGGTGCCAATCAGCTTGCCACCCTTCATCTCCTCGTATGCTCCGTCGAGCACCGAGTGCCAGGGCATAACCACCGATGCGCGGTTGGAGATGCAGAGGTTGTAGTCGGTGACGCCCTGACTCTCCAAACGCTCCAACTCGCCCTGCAAGGCTACGGGATTGACCACCACGCCATTGGCGATGACATTGATAATCTGCGGGTTGAAAATACCCGAAGGGGTGGTCTGCAAGGCGTACTTGTGGCCACCGAAGACGATGGTGTGGCCTGCATTGTTGCCACCCTGATAGCGTACCACCACGTCGGCACGCGCGGCAAAGTAGTCGGTCACCTTGCCTTTACCCTCGTCGCCCCACTGGGTACCGACGATAACAACTCTTTTTCCCGAATCGGCTTTCATATTCATAATCCCTATTTGATACCTACGCGGTTGTAAATATAATCAACATTTTTCAGATAGTACTCCAAGGTGAAGCAGCTATCGAGCTCCTCTTGCGACAGAGCGGACATAACTTTCTCGTTTTGCGACAGAAGGTCGTGGTAATCTTTGGCCTCGCTCATAGCCTGCATAGCCACAGGCTGCACAGTGTCGTAGGCCTCCTCGCGCGAGAAGCCCTTGTCGATAAGGGCGTTCATCACACGCTGAGCAAAGATAACGCCACGGGTGCGGTAGATGTTGGCGTGCATCACCTCGGGGAATACCACCAGATTTTCGAGGATGCCGCGGAAACGTACCAACATATAGTCGAGCAACATAGTAGCGTCGGGCAGGATGATACGCTCGGTGGCCGAGTGGGAGATATCTCGCTCGTGCCAGAGTGCCACGTTCTCGTAGAAGGTAGCCATATAGCCACGCATCACACGCGCACAACCGCAGATGTTCTCGCTGCTGATGGGGTTACGCTTGTGGGGCATAGCACTCGAACCCTTCTGGCCCTTACCAAATGCCTCCTCAACCTCGTGTACCTCAGTGCGTTGCAAGTTGCGTACCTCCATAGCCATCTGCTCCATCGACGAGGCGATGACAGCCAGCGTAGCCATATAGTAGGCGTGGCGGTCGCGCTGGATAACCTGAGTGGAGATGTTGGCACTCTCGATGCCGAGGTGCTCGCAGACGTAGTCCTGAATTACGGGAGGTATGTTGGCGAAGTTGCCCACAGCACCGCTGATTTTGCCCACCTCAACGCCACGCGCAGCGGCGCGGAAGCGCTCCAAGTTGCGTTTCATCTCCTCGTACCACAGTGCCCACTTCAAGCCGAAGCAGGTGATGTCGGCGTGGATACCGTGGGTGCGGCCGATGCAGGGCAGGTCGCGGAAGCGGAGTGCCTGACGACGGAGCACGTCGAGGAACTCCTCGATATCTTTGAGCAAAATCTCGTTGGCCTGACGCAGGAGGTAGCCATTGGCGGTGTCCACCACGTCGGTACTTGTCAGACCGTAGTGTACCCACTTGCGCTCCTCGCCGAGGGTCTCGCTCACCGCACGGGTGAAGGCCACGATGTCGTGGCGGGTCTGCAACTCAATCTCGCTGATGCGGGCAATATCGAAGGAGGCATTCTCGCGCAACTTCTTCACATCTTCGGCGGGTACAACACCAAGTGTGCTCCACGCCTCGCTGGCCAAAAGTTCCACCTCCAAGTAGGCTCTAAACTTATTCTCTTCGGTCCACACTGCGCGCATTGCAGGGCGGCTATATCTCTCAATCATAATTTTTTACGCTATTATTTTGTTTGGTTTTTCAAGAAACACTCGATGGTATTCTCCATCAGGCAGCAGCGGGTCATCGGGCCTACGCCACCGGGTACGGGGGTGATGACCGACGCCTTAGGCTCGCAAGCGGCAAAATCGACATCGCCACACAACTTGCCAGTCTCGGGATCGCGGTTGACTCCCACGTCGATAACCACCGCGCCGGGCTTCACCATATCGGCAGTCACCAACTTCGGGCGACCAATAGCCACCACCAAGATATCGGCCTCGGCAGTCACCTCGGCAAGGTTGGGGGTGCGGCTGTGCACGATGGTCACAGTGGCATTTCTGTCGAGCAGCAACTTAGCGGCGGGCAAGCCCACAATGTTGCTACGACCCATCACCACCGCCTTCTTGCCTGCAATCTCCACGCCTGCATCGTCGAGCATACGGATAATACCCTTAGGGGTGCAGGGCAACACGCAGGGGCGTTTCTGCCAGAGGGCAGCCACATTGAGGGGGTGGAAGCCATCGACATCTTTCTCCACCGCGATAGCCTCGATAACCCTATCCTCGGAGATGTGTTTGGGCAGGGGCAACTGCACGATAAGACCATCGACCATAGGGTCGGCATTGAGCTGAGCAATCACGTCGAGCAACTCCTGCTCGGTAGTGCTCTCGGCCATACGCAGGGTGGTATTCTTGATACCCACCTCGGCGGAGTCCTTCGCCTTGCCTGTCACATAGCTGACGCTGGCAGGGTTCTCGCCCACGAGGATTACAACCAAATGAGGCACACGACCATACTTCTCGGGGAAGGTCGCCACCTCGGCAGCCATCTCCGCTTTCAGACGAGCCGCCAAATCTTTTCCGCTGACAATCATTACTTTACTATATATATTTTTTACCTATATCCTTACGATAGAAGAGGTTGTCGCACTCTATCTGCTCGATGTTGCGATAGACCACCTTGCGGGCCTCCGATGCGTCGTCGCCCTCGGCAACCACAATCATCACGCGGCCACCCGCAGTCTGCAACTTATCATCGCGGCGGGCAGTACCCATATGATATACTCGTGCCCCCTCCAACTTCTCCAATCCGCCAATCTCGAAGCCCTTGGCATAGTCGCCCGGGTAGCCCTTGCTGGCCAGCACCACGCCAACCACTGCCTTGTCGCTCCACTTCACCTCACACTCCGAGCCGCCTGCGGCTACGGTCGAGAAGATGTCGTAGATGTCGCTGGCGATGCGGGGCAGGATAACCTCGGTCTCGGGGTCGCCGAAGCGAGCATTGAACTCGATGACCTTCACACCCTCGGGGGTCTTCATCAGGCCACCATAGAGCACACCGTGGAAGGGTACCCCCTCGGCAACCATAGCGGCAGCCATCGGGCGCATAATCTTCTCCACAGCAAACTCCAAATCCTCATCGGTGACGAAGGGGAGAGGGGTGTAGGCACCCATACCGCCTGTATTGGGTCCTTTGTCGTCGTCGTAGGCACGTTTGTGGTCCTGCGCCAGAGGCATAGGCCAAATATGGCCGCCCGAGGTGAAGCACATCAGCGAGAACTCGGGGCCGGTGAGGAACTCCTCAACCACCACCCTGCCCTTGCCGAAGCGTGCATCGAGCAACATATCGCGCAGCGCCTCGTCGGCCTGCTCGGCACTCTCGGCCACCACTACGCCCTTGCCTGCGGCCAGACCGTCGTATTTGAGCACAATGGGCAACGAGTGAGCCGACACATAGGCTGCGGCCTCGTCGTACTCCTCGAAGACACGATAGTCGGCGGTCGGTATGGAGTACTTCTGCATAATGCTCTTGGCAAACTCCTTGCTCGACTCCACGCGTGCTGCTGCCTTGGTAGGACCAAAGATGAGCAATCCCGCCTCGCGGAAGGCATCAACAACACCCACCGCCAGCGCCGCCTCGGGGCCTACCACGGTGAGGTCAATCTGCTCTGCCAGAGCAAAGGCCTTCAACGCCTCAACATCGGTATCCTTGATGGCCACACACTCCGCCTGTTCGGCGATGCCCGCATTACCGGGTGCGCAGTATATCTTCTCCACCTGCGGCGAGCGACTCAGCGCATCGACTATGGCGTGACAACGGCCACCACCACCTACTACCAATACCTTTTTTCCCATACTTTTTTACTATTTTTCCTTAGTAATTCTAATCAAACTATTGCGTTACATAATACTATTTTTAGTTCTATTTTGAGATGTTTTTCTTCTATCTCACGCGGCGCATAGCGGGACTATGTAACAAGGGAGATGGGAGAAAAACATCCAAAAGAGGCTAAAATTCTAATGTTTGAAATGTCTAATTCCGGTAAAGAGCATACTCACACCCAACTCATTAGCCGCAACAATCGAATCCTCGTCGCGAATCGAGCCACCGGGCTGTACGATAGCGGTAACACCCGCAGCCGCCACAGCCTTCACTGTGTCGTCGAAGGGCAAGAAACCGTCGGAGGCCAAGACAAGGCCCTCGGTGAAGCCCTTCTCGGCGGCGCTCTTCAAGGCAATCTCGGCCGAGCCTACACGGTTGGTCTGGCCGGGGCCTACGCCTACGGTGCAACCGTTCTTCACCACCACAATAGCGTTCGACTTGACATACTTCACAATGCGCCAGCCGAAGTTCATATCTCTTAGCTCCTCAGCCGAGGGGTGACGCTCGGTAACGGTCATCTCGTCGGTGATGGCCACCATCTTGTCGTCGAACTCCTGAGCCAAGAGGCCACCGCGTACGCTGGTATATTGCATCTCGGGCTTAGTACGCTTGTACATAGGCACTTGCAGCACTCGGAGGTTCTTCTTCTTACCGAAAATTTCCAACGCCTCGGGGGTAAACGAGGGGGCCATAACGATTTCGAGGAATACGGGGCGCATAGCCTCGGCAGTTGCTGCATCGACCTCGCGGTTGAAGGCGACGATACCGCCATAGATGCTCACGCTGTCGGCCTCATAGACCTTAGCCCACGCCTCGGCAGGCGACTCGGCAATGGCGGCACCGCAGGGGTTCATATGCTTGACACCCACGCAGAAGCACTCGTCGAACTCGGCAACGATAGCCAGAGTGGCGTTTGCGTCCTGTATATTATTATAGGAGAGCTCCTTGCCGCCCAACTGCTTAGCAAAGGCGAGCGAGTAGGGAACCTCCTCGGTAGAGCGATAGAAGGTAGCCTGCTGGTGGGGGTTCTCACCATAGCGGAGCGACTGAGCAAGGTCGTAGTTGAGGAACAACTTCTCCTCCAAGCCGGCCTGCGGACGCAAGTAGCTTGCGATGCAGGTGTCGTAGAGTGCGGTATGGGTAAATACCTTGGCTGCCAGACGCATACGGGTTTCGCGAGTGGTGTTGCCCTCGGCCTTCAACTCGGCCAGCACTGCGGCATAGTCCTCGGGGTCGCAGACAACGGTCACATCGGCGAAGTTCTTGGCAGCACTGCGCAACATCGAGGGGCCACCGATGTCGATATTCTCGATAGCCTCGGCGAGTGTCACACCCTCCTTCTCGATAGTCTGGCGGAAGGGGTAGAGGTTTACGCAGACCATATCGATAAACTCAATCTGATTCTCGCGCAGAGCCTCCAAGTGGCTCTCGTCGTCGCGGCGTGCCAACAGACCACCGTGCACCTTGGGGTGGAGGGTCTTCACTCGACCGTCGCAAATCTCAGGAAAACCTGTCACATCGCTGATGTTGATAACCTCGATACCCTCCGTTTGGAGCAGCTTCATAGTGCCACCCGTTGCGATGATATCCCAACCTAACTCTTTCAGGCTGCGGCAGAAATCTACCACGCCACGCTTGTCGCTTACGCTGACCAATGCTCTTCTATTCATCTCTATATCTGATATTTATTATTGTTTGCTGTTTAGTAGTTTGGCGATTACCTCGGGGTAGAGCGCGTGCTCCGTCTGGTGGATGCGCTCCTCCACCCTCTCGTGGCTCTCGCCATCGCTGTAAAATGCTCGTTGGTCGATGATAGCACCACCGTCGAGCGAACTATCCACATAGTGAATCGTAACACCAAAGACCTTCACCCCCGCCTCGAACGCCTGCTCAATGGCGTGTGCCCCCTTGAACGAGGGGAGCAGTGCGGGGTGGAGGTTGATGATACGACCCTCGTATGCCGAGAGCAACACCTCACCCACAATACGCATATAGCCCGCCAGGCAGACCAGCTCCACCTGAGCCTCGTCCAGTCGGCGCACAATCTCCGCCTCGAAGTCGGCCTTGCTCCGATAGTCGCGCGGGGAGAATACAAAACTCTCCACGCCCCACTGCTCGGCACGCTCGATGACCTTCGCCCCGGGCTTATCGCACACCATCAGCGCGCACTCGGCATCGATGCGTCCATCGGCACAGGCGCGCACGATAGCCTCGAAGTTGGTGCCACTGCCGCTGGCAAATACTGCTATACGTCGTTTCATTGGGTGGTTACGCTCAGTGTTACTTAATGGTTACACCCTCGCCCTCGACAACCTTACCGATTACCGAAGCCTTCTCGCCCGCTGCGGTGAGCAGGTCGATAGCCTTCTGAGCATCGCTCTCGGGCAGGGCAATCACCATACCGATACCCATATTGAAGATGTTGAACATCTCTCTGTGAGGCAGACCACCTACGCGCTCCAACAGACGGAAGACGGGGAGAATCTCCCAGCTACCCTCGGTAACCTCAACACCCTGACCGTCGAGCAGGATGCGGGGGATATTCTCGTCGAAACCGCCACCGGTGATATGGCTGATACCGTGCACGTCGCAGTTGCGGATAACCTCCAACACCTGACGAACATAGATGCGTGTGGGGGTGAGCAACACCTCACCCAGAGGTTTCTCGCCGGTCTCGGGATATGCCTTGTGCAGATCCAGACCACCGTCGGCAACCACCTTGCGCACAAGGCTGAAACCGTTGGAGTGAACGCCACTCGACGCTATACCTACCAGCACATCGCCCACAGCCACCTTTGTACCGTCGATGAGTTTGCTGCGCTCTACCACACCGCAGGTGAAGCCTGCAATGTCGTACTCGCCACCCTCATACATACCGGGCATCTCGGCAGTCTCGCCACCAATCAGCGCGCAACCTGCCTGACGACAACCCTCGGCAACGCCGCTCACGATAGCCTCCACCTTCATAGGCTCGTTGTGACCCACAGCCACATAGTCGAGGAAGAAGAGGGGCTCAGCACCCTGCGCCAACACGTCGTTGACACACATAGCCACTGCATCGACACCCACCGAGTCGTGTTTGTCCATCTCGAAGGCGATTTTCAGTTTGGTGCCCACACCGTCGGTGCCACTCACCAGAATAGGCTCTTTGTAGCCCAGCGAGGCGAGGTCGAACATACCGCCAAAAGCACCGATGTTGCCCATCACACCCGCGCGTGCGGTCGATGCAACGTGTTTCTTGATTCGTTTAACTACTTCGTAACCGGCTTCGAGGTTTACTCCTGCCGCTTCATAAGACTTTGCCATACCTTATATATTATTGTTTTTACTTTTTATTCGCTTCGTATTCGTAGAGGTCGGTGGGATACTTACCCGTGAAGCAGGCAGCACACAGGTCGGAGCGATGACCCGATGCGAGCAACGACTCAGCCGAGAGATAGGCCAACGAGTCGGCACCAATCATCTGGCGAATCTCCTCGACCGACTTATTGGCAGCCACCAACTCCTCGTAGGTACCCGTATCGACACCATAGTAGCAGGGGTGGCAGTAGGGAGGACTCGCAATGCGCATATGCACCTCCTTGGCACCCGCATCGCGCAGCATCTGCACCAGATTGCGCGAGGTAGTACCACGCACGATAGAGTCATCGACCAGCACCACTCGTTTGTCCTTGACGATGGAGTGAACGACCGACAACTTCATCTTCACACCCTTCTCGCGCATAGCCTGCGAGGGCTGGATAAAGGTACGAGCCACATACTTGCTCTTTATCATACCCATCTCATAGGGCAGGCCACTTGCCTCGCTGTAACCGATGGCGGCGCTGAGGCTCGAATCGGGCACGCCGACTACCAAGTCGGCATCGGCGGGTGCCTCTTTCCAGAGCAGACGACCCGACTCCTTGCGGTAGGCGTGTACGTTGCAACCCTCGATATCGCTATCGGGACGTGCGAAGTAGATGAACTCCATAGCACACATCTTCCTCTGACACTTGTCGGTGTAGAAGTTGCTACGCAGACCGTGGTGGTCGATAGTCACCACCTCGCCCGGCTCCACGTCGCGCAGGTACTCGGCACCCACAGCGTCGAAAGCACAAGTCTCGCTTGCCACCACATAGGCATCGGGGTTGTTCTTCATACGACCCAACGAGAGGGGGCGCATACCGTACTTATCGCGGCAGGCGTAGATACGCTTGGGGGTCATCACAAGTATCGCAAAGGCACCGTCGAGCTGGTCGAGCGCACTCAGCAGGGGGAAGATACGGTGCTCCGCACCATCTTTCTTGATGAGGTGTGCCAGCACCTCCGTATCGGACGAGGTCTGGAAAAGACTGCCTCGGCTTTCGAGCGCCAAGCGCAGTTCGGTGGCATTGACAATGTTGCCATTGTGCGCCATCGCAAAGTCGCCCGTCGAGTGGTGGAAGAGCAGGGGCTGGATGTTCTCCTCGCCGCCATTGCCCGCACTCGAATAGCGCACGTGGCCGATAGCCATACTGCCACCAAGTTTGTCGAGTTGCTTCTGATTGAATACCTCGGTCACCAATCCACCTCCGCGCACGCGCGAGAGCTTACCCTCGGCGGCACTTACAATACCACAACCCTCCTGACCACGGTGTTGCAGGTTGTGCAGACCGTAGTAGGTGATAGTAGCAGCGTCGGGCGCACCAAATACGCCAAAGACACCGCACTCCTCGTGAATACCCTTATTCATATTATCCTCAAACATATACCTTTGTTCTAACCTAAAAGTTTCTTATTCTATTTTTTACGGAAATAGTTGACAGCGTTCTCAAACAGACGCTGGCTCTTATTGCCACTAATATTCTTAAAGAGGTTCTCCTCCCAACGCTCCGTGTGGCCCATCTTGCCGAGTATTCGACCGTCGGGCGAGCAGATACCCTCGATAGCGTAGTAGGAGCCATTGGGGTTCATCGGCGAACACATTGTGGGCTGACCCTCCGCATCGGCATAGCGGAATGCCACCTGACCGTCGCGGAACAACTGCTCTGCCAACTCCTTGCCAACCACAAACTTACCCTCACCGTGGCTCACTGCAATGGAGTGCAACTCACCCTCGGTGAAGCCTGCCAGCCAAGGCGAAGCGGCCGAGGCAACACGGGTGGTCACAATCTGCGAGATGTGGCGGTTGATGTCGTTGCGGAAGAGGGTGGGCGACTCGGTGGTCAGCTCACCAATCTTGCCAAAGGGCAACAGACCCGACTTGATGAGTGCCTGGAAACCGTTGCAGATGCCCAGCACCAGACCGTCACGCGCCAAGAGGCGCTCCATAGCCGCCTTCACATCGGCATTGCAGAGCACCGCAGCGATGAACTTACCGCTACCGTCGGGCTCATCGCCTGCCGAGAAGCCGCCACTGAACACCACGATATCGGCCTCGTCAATCTTCTGGCACATCAGGGCGATGGAGTTGTTCACATCGTCGGCAGTGAGGTTGCAGAGTACCGAAGTGGTGGTCTGCGCACCTGCCTGCACAAATGCCTTGGCGGTGTCGTAGTCGCAGTTGGTTCCGGGGAATACGGGGAGATATACCACGGGGCACTCCTTCGCCTCACCACTATACGGGCGGTACTCCGAGCGGAAGGGGGCCTCCGAACACTCAACATCTTTCATATATGGCTCTGCCTCCGAAGGATAGACCGAGGTAAATCGCTCACAGTTGGCGCTGACAGCCTCGTCGATGCCAATCTCCACGCCATTTACCCTAATCAGAGGCTCGGCGATGGTGTGGCCAATCAGTTCGGCACCCTCCATTTCGAGTGCGCGGCCATCGCTCTCCACCAAAATCGAACCGTAGGAGTAGTCGTACAACTCGCTCTCCGAGAGGCTCACCTCGACACCCACGCGGTTACCGAAGGTCATCTTCGCCAAGCCCTCGGCTACGCCACCAAAGGTGACAGCCCAGCCGGCCACGAGCGCACCACGCTCCACCTCGCCCACAACACCGTCCCAGAGGCGTGCGAGTTGCTCGGTGTCGGGCATACCGTCGGCCTTAGGGGTGTGACGCACGAGATATACGGGGTGGCCTGCACCCTTGAACTCAGGGCTGATAGCCTTGCGGGCATCGGTAGTGGTAACACCAAAGGCAATCAGCGTGGGAGGCACGTTCATATCGCCAAAGGTACCACTCATCGAGTCCTTACCGCCAATCGAGGGGAGGTTCAACTCCACCTGCATACGCAACGCGCCGAGCAGTGCCGAGAGAGGCTTGCCCCACGCCTTGCGCGAGGACATCTTCTCGAAGTACTCCTGATACGAGAAGCGCATACCGCGCCAGGGAGCACCCGCAGCCACCGCCTTAGCCACCGCCTCGACAACAGCATAAGCCGCACCGTGGTAGGGGCTCGAAGAGGCCACATCGGGGTTATAGCCGAAAGTCATCACACTTGCGGTGTTGGTCACCGCATCGCCTACGGGTATCTTCTGCATCGACACCTGAGCCTCGGTCTGCTGAGTAGCACCACCGTAGGGCATCAGCACTGTGGAGCGACCCACCGTCGAGTCGAACATCTCCACCAGACCCTTCTGGCACACTACATTGTCGTCGGTGAGGTTGACCAAGAAACGCTCCTTGGCATCCTCGCCATCTACCTCGCGGGCGGGCATACCCAACACATCGTCGGCAGCAATAGTGACTGCCGCGCGGTGGATAGCACCTGCCGAGTCTATAAATTCGCGAGAGAGGTCAACCACCTTCTCATCGCCATAGTACATAATCATACGCGCCGAGTCGGTCACATTGGCAACGTGGGTCACCTCGATGTTCTCCTCGGCACAGTAGCGACGGAACTCCGCCTCATCTTTGGGCTCGATGACCACCGACATACGCTCCTGCGACTCGCTGATAGCCAGCTCGGTGGAGTTCAGACCGCTATACTTGGTGGGGACCCTATCGAGGAAGATATCCAGACCGTCGGCCAACTCACCGATAGCCACACTCACACCACCTGCACCAAAGTCGTTCGACTTCTTAATCAGGCGGGTCACCTCGGCCCTGCGGAACAGACGCTGCAACTTACGCTCCTCGGGGGCATTACCCTTCTGCACCTCACTGCCGCACTCTTCGAGCGACTTGGTGTTGTGCTCCTTCGACGAGCCTGTTGCACCACCGATACCGTCGCGGCCTGTGCGACCGCCGAGCATCAGCACCACATCGCCTGCGGCGGGCGACTCGCGACGCACACCGTCGGCCTTGACAGCACCCACCACAGCACCCACCTCCATACGCTTGGCGGTGTAGCCCGGGTGGAAAATCTCTCTCACACAGGTAGTTGCCAGACCCATCTGGTTACCGTATGAGGAGTAGCCTGCCGCCGCTTTGAGCGAGATGACTCTCTGGGGCAACTTACCCTTCAAGGTCTCGGCAACGGTGGCATATATATTACCTGCACCCGTCACACGCATCGCCTGATAGACGTAGCTACGCCCCGACAGCGGGTCACGGATTGCACCACCCAAGCAGGTCGAAGCACCGCCAAAGGGCTCAATCTCGGTGGGGTGGTTGTGTGTTTCGTTCTTGAATTGCAGGAGGTAACGCTCCACAACGCCATCAACATCGACATCGACGAAGATACTGCAAGCATTATTCTCCTCGCTCTGCTCCTGATCGTCCAGCTCACCTATCGAGGCGAGGTAGCGAGCACCGATAGTCGCCAAGTCCATCAGGCAGAAGGGCTTCTCGGTACGACCCAACTTAGCGCGCAGACCCTTCCACAACTCCACCGCCTCGGCCAGCGAGTCGCTCATCGCCGAAGGCTCAATCTCGATATCGGTGATGTGGGTGGTGAAGGTGGTGTGGCGGCAGTGGTCGCTCCAATAGGTGTCCAAGATGCGCAACTCGGTCTGGTTGGGCTGACGACCCTCCTTGCGGAAGTACTCCACCACGGTTCGCAGGTCGTCGGAGTTCATCGCCAGACCCCACTCCGAGCAAAATGCCGACAACTCCTCGTCGCTCTCCATCTCGGTGAAGCCCTCCAAGACGGGTACGGGTTTCTTCTCGGCGCTCTCGCTATTGTCCAGACGCGAGAGGTCCTTCTCGCGCGACTCGACAGCGTTGATGTAGTAGTGGCGTATGCGCTCCATATCCTCGGCCGACACACCCGCATCGAACATCAGCAGTCGGCTGCTCTTGATGGCAATCTCGGCGGTGGGCTCAATCAGGTGGACACAATCGACAGCCGATGCGGCACGCTGGTCGAACTGACCGGGGAGGTACTCCACAGCCAACACGGGGCCTTCGGCCTCGGGCATCTCGTCGGTCACACGGTCGGTCACCACCTCGCCAAATACGCGGTAGCGACAACGCTCCAACAACTCGTCGGAGAAGCCGAAGAGGTCATAGACACACAGCAGTCTCAGCGACTTGATATTGAGCGAGAGGTTGGCGTTGAACTCCGCGCGCAGGCTCTCGGCCTCCACTCGGAACATCTCTCTCTTCTCGGCAAATACCCTTCTGGGTTTATGGTTTTGGCTCATCTTATCTCTTACTTTATCACGGTTATTGCTTCAACATCGGCAGTCTGCTTGGCGCGGAAGGCGTCGAACTTCTCGGCCAACTCGGGGTATTTGAGGGCCAACATCTGCACCGCCAGCAGCGCAGCGTTCTTCGCGCCATTGATAGCCACACACGCCACGGGGATACCCGAGGGCATCTGCACCATCGACAGCAGCGAGTCCAGACCTTCGAGGCTGCGCGACTTGACGGGAATGCCAATCACAGGCAGCGGGGTCATAGCCGCCATCACACCTGCCAGATGTGCTGCACCACCCGCACCGGCGATAATCACCTCTAAGCCACGCTCGCGAGCCGAGCCCGCCCACTTGGCTGCCAAATCGGGTGTACGGTGTGCACTGATTACTCGCACCTCGCACTCCACACCAAAACTTTCGAGAGTCTCGGCTGCGGGCATCATAATATCCAAATCGCTCTTGGAGCCCATCACAATACCAACTTTCATAATTCTCTTTATTTTGCTTATTTACTAAAAAATCACAAACAAACAGCCGCTGTAACTCTCATTTTGTTACTGCGGCCGTCTTCTATTGTTGTACTACTCCCCCACACTGCTCTACCTGCTGGATACAATCCGCTTGCACGCTCCCCGTCGGCGTAGTGTGTCTGCCACCACTGCCCGCGCGACTCGCACCGCTCGAAGCAATTGATAATCTGTATTTTACAAACATCGCCATAGGGTATGGGTTGGTAGTGGTTGTTCTACACTGCGAAAATAGCAATAATTTTCGCCTTTTTTAAATTATTTTAAATACTTTTTATAAACGCTTTATCAACACTTTTTAACTAACGTTAAATCTCGGGGAAACGGGGAGAAAAACCGAAAACTTTCCTCTCCCCTCCCCCTCTTCTTAATAGGGCAAGTCGACCCTATTAACGAAGGGATTTTAGTGCTATCTATGAGCTATCTCTTTCTTGCGCTACCACAGCCGCATAGCGGGCTATGTGGCGAGGACAGCGGGAAGAGAGAGCCATAGAGAGTGCCGAAAGACCGAGTTCAATAGGGTCGAACTTGCCCTATTTTTATTTTGCTTTTGACTCGCAATATACGCAACGATAGACATCGCTACCGTCGGCCTTGCGGAAGAGCGAATCGACGTTCTCCATCACCGAGATACAGCGCTTGTTGGTGCAAGTGAACTTATTGACAACCACATCGTCAGGCACCAATTGGTTGGTCTTGCTCTCGTCGTCGGCCCACTCCAAGAGTTTGCAGATGAGGGCCATACGCACAAACTTACCGTTCTCCACCTGACGGAAGTAGGCGGCTCTCGGGTCGGCATCGACCTCCTTGGTAATCTCGTTCACGCGGGGCAGCGGGTGGAGGATAATCATATCCTTCTTAGCCGAGGCGAGTTTCGAGGGGTCGAGGATAAAGCTATCTTTCAGGCGGTCGAAGTCGTCCTCGTCGAGGAAGCGCTCCTTCTGCACGCGGGTCATATAGAGGATATCCAACTCGGGCATCACCTCCTCCATATTGCTCACCTCGCGATACTCCACGCCATACTTGTCGCACACCTCCTGCTTCATATAGCTCGGCAGGCGCAACTCGTCGGGGGCTATCAGGATTACCTTGTTGTTCTCGTAGCGCGAGAGTGCCTTGATGAGCGAGTGCACGGTACGACCAAAGCGAAGGTCGCCGCAGAAGCCAATGGTGAGGTTGTCGAAACGTCCCTTCTCACGCTTGATGGTGAGCAGGTCGGTGAGGGTCTGCGTGGGGTGGCTGTGGCTGCCATCGCCCGCGTTGATGATGGGGATACCCGCCACCTGTGCGGCAACGAGGGGTGCACCCTCCTCAAAGTGGCGCATAGCGATAATGTCGGCAAAGCAGCTGATGACGCGTGCGGTGTCGGCCACCGTCTCGCCCTTGCTCACCGAGGAGTTCTTCGCGTCGGAGAATCCAATCACGTTACCACCCAACTCCATCATCGCCGAGGTGAAACTCAGACGAGTACGGGTGCTGGGCTCATAAAAGAGTGTGGCAAGTTTCTTGCCTTTGCACACCTCGCTGTATGCAGGTCGGTTGGCAATAATTCGCAATGCCAAATCGACAATCTCTTCGGTCTCCTGTACCGAAAGGTCTGTGGGATCAATCAGATGCTTCATAGTATAGCGTATAAATTATGTTCTGCGTTTTTTGTTTGCGGTTCTCTCTTAGTGGCCTCGGCGGGGGATTTGCCTGCAAAGCAGGCAAATCCATAAGCGTTTACCCACCCCCTAAATCCCCCTCCTTTGAGGGGGACTTGCTCCCTCGGCTAAAAGCCTCGGGCAGAATAGCGGGCACGACCCTAAGTGGGGTTTCAGGTCAACGTTCTATTTATCGTTGTCGTTCTAATTGCTTTTTTAGGGAGTTTAGGGAGTTTAGTGAGTTTAATGAGTTTAGGGATTTTTTTCTTTAAATTCCTTAAACTCCCTATATTCCCTAAGTTCCCTAAGTTCCTTAAATTCCCTAAATTCCTTAAATTCTCAATCCTTCTTTCTTCCTCTAAAAGTCGTATGGCTGAGGAAATTTTGGGCTTCGTGCAGGGAGCCAAAGCGCAGTTTACTAAGCGTAAATGAGCATTTGGCTCGCAAGGGAAGTGCAAAATTTACCAGCCAGACGGCTTTTTAGCCAGATGGCTTTTTTACTTCATCCACGACTCATCAGAGGGATTATTTCGGAACGAAATAAGCCTGCTGATATCCTCGTGAGCAATATACCCATTCTCGGCAGCCACCTCAACAAGTGCGTCGAAGTTGGAGAGGCTGTGATTCTCCACTGCGGCCTCCTCCAAGCGTTTGAGCCCCTTGGCCATACCGTAGGTGAAGATGCTCACCACACCCAGCACCTCGGCACCCGCCTCGCGCAGCGCCTCGACAACCTCGATGCAGCTGCCACCGGTCGAGATGAGGTCTTCAACGACCACCACCTTCTGGCCCTTCTCCAAGCGACCCTCGATGCGGTTGCCACGACCGTGGTCCTTATTGCCTCCGCGCACATAGCCCATAGGCAGGCCCATACGCTCAGCCACAATAGCGGCGTGGGCGATGCCCGCAGTGCTCGTACCCATCAGCACCTCGCACTCGGGGTAGTACTCCTTGACCATATCGGCCAAGCCTGCCTCAACCCTGTCGCGCACCGCAGGAGCGGTGAGTATCAGTCGGTTATCACAATAGATAGGGCTTTTGATGCCACTCGCCCAAGTGAAGGGCTTGTTGGGACGCAGGAATACCGCCTCAATCGAGAGCAGCCCTGCCGCAATATCTTTCTCTCTTGTCATATTTCTATAATTATTTGATTTACTACTCATTAAGAAACTCTGCCACGCAACGACGATATGCCGCAACAGGGTCGTCGGCTGCGGTGATGGGGCGACCCACCACAATGTAGTCGCTACCGAGCGAGCGAGCCTTCGCGGGAGTGGTAACCCTCACCTGATCGCCCACCTCGCCATCGGCAAAGCGCACACCCGGGGTGATGGTCAGGAACTCGTCGCCACACGCGCGCTTGACGATGCCGGCCTCCAAGGGGGAGCAGACCACACCGTCCAAGCCGGCCTTGGCAGCGTTCATAGCGTACTTGATGACCACCTCGCCGATAGGCGCGTCAATAAGCAACTGCTCCCTCATACGCTCCTCGCTGGTGGAGGTGAGCTGGGTGACAGCAATCAGCAGGGGACGAGTGCCATCGGGACGGGTGAGGCCCTCGACAGCTGCGGTCATCATCTCGATAGTACCTGCCGCGTGGAGGTTACACATATCGACATCGAGGCGCGAGAGTACCGCCATAGTCTTCTTCACGGTATTGGGGATATCGTGGCACTTCAAGTCGAGGAAGATGGGGTGACCTCGGCGCTTGATCTCCTTGACAATCTCCGGCCCTGCCGCATAGAATAACTCCATACCAATCTTCACAAAGGGACGCTCCGCACCCTCAAACTTGTCCAAAAATTTCAGACACTCCTCAGCACTGCCAAAATCGCACGCGATGATTACGTCCTTATTTTTCATACCTTTATCTCTTTATTTTAACTTATATCTCTAATTTTCCTTTGTTAGGGAGTTTAGAGAGTTTAGTGAGTTTAATGAGTTTAATGAGTTTAATGAGTTTAGGGATTTTTTTTCTTTAATTTCCTTAAACTCCCTAAATTCCCTAAGTTCCCTAAATTCCTTAAATTCTCTATCCTTCCACCTCTAAAAGTCGTATGGCTGAGGAAATTTTGGGCTTCGTGAAGAAAGACAAGCCGAAGTTTACTTGGCGTAAATGAGGCGCAGTCTTTCGAGGGAAGTGCAAAATTTACCAGCCAGACGTCTTTTATACAATTCCTATTATCTCGCGCAGCGACCTAATACCTAATCTTTCCATCTCGGCATCCAGCCCCTCTATAATCTCCTTCGAGGCGTAGGGGTTGCGCAAGTTGGCAGAGCCTACCTGCACAGCAGTTGCGCCCGCCATCATCATCTCCACCACATCGGCACTGCTCGACACGCCACCACACCCCATAATGGGGACCTTGCAGGCGTGGGCCACCTGATAGACCATACGCACCGCCACGGGGAATACCGCAGCACCCGAGAGTCCACCCGTACCATTAGCCAGCACAGGGCGGCGGCGACGAGTGTCGATACGCATACCGAGCAGGGTATTAATCAGCGTCAGGCCATCGGCACCCGCATCCTCGCAGGCACGCGCAATGGCGACAATATCGGTAACATTGGGCGAAAGTTTGATGAACACCGGCTTGGTGGTCACTCGTTTCACCTCCTCGGTAACCTTGGCCGCCATCTTGGCATCGGTGCCAAAGGCCAAGCCGCCACAGTGGACATTGGGGCACGAGATATTTACCTCGATGATATCGGCCACGGGGTCGATACGTCGGCAGCACTCCCTATACTCGTCGAGCGAGAAGCCACTCACATTGGCCACAATCGGTTTCTTATACACTTTGCGGAGTGCGGGGACGACCGTCGAGACAACAGCATCGACACCCGGATTCTGCAATCCCACCGCGTTGAGCAATCCCGAGGGGCACTCGGCGATGCGGGGTGTGGGGTTACCGAATCGGGGGTGGAGTGTTGTCCCCTTGATACTTATCGCGCCAAGCACATTGATATCGTACCACTCGGCAGCCTCCTCGCCAAAGCCAAATGTGCCGCTGGCGGGGACAATCGGGTTGTCGAGCTTCACGCCACAGAGTTCTACGCTCTTATCCAACATCTTATCTTCTACCATATTACATCGCTTTTCAAAAGTACGGGGCCCTCTTTGCAGAGTCGCTTGTGGCCGCTATGTGTTTCGTGGGTGCAGCCCATACAGATGCCGAAGCCGCAGCCCATACGCTCTTCGAGGCTCACCTGACCCTCGCCACTGCTCTGCTCACACAGCGCGCGCAGCATAGGGAGCGGGCCGCAGGAGTAGAAGTAGTCGTACTCCACGCCCTCGGCGCCGATGGCATCTATCACCGTGCCACGCACACCCTCCGAGCCATCCATCGTAGCCACCACCACACGTGCGCCCAGCGCCTCGAATTTCTGACTCAAAAATATCTCGGAGGCGGTGTTGAAGCCCAGCACCACGCTCACACTCTTGCCCTCGGCAATGAGTTGACGTGCCAGACCGTAGAGCGGGGGAACACCCACGCCACCACCTACGAGCACCACACGCTCGGCAGGCACACTCCAAAAGCCATTGCCAAGGCCTACCAACAGGTCGAGCGCAGCACCCGACTGCAAGGTAGCCAGGCGGGCAGTGCCCTCGCCGACCACCTTATATATAATGGTCAGTGCCCCCTCCTCCCAATCCGAGATGGAGATAGGGCGGCGGAGGTAGAGGCCCTCCAACTCTATATTCACAAATTGGCCCGGGCGGGTAATCGCACTCGTATCGCCCGCAAGCCTCATCTCCCACACCGAGTCGGTGAGGGGTGTGTTACTCAAAACGGTAAAAACTCCTTTGCTTGCCATTATCTTTCGTAAACTACTTTTCCGCCATAGATGGTCATCACTGTTTCGCCCTTCACCTTCCACCCCTCAAATGGAGTACTCTTACCCATCGACAAGAATTTTGCGCTATCTATCGTGTAGCAGCTGTCGAGGTCGGCAAGGAGGAGGTCAGCCCTCTCACCCTCGGCAATCACCCCGCCACCCATCTTGAACAATCGGCGCGGAGCAAGGCTCATAGCATCGACCATACGCTCCAACGAGATGATACCACGCTCCACCAGATGGGTGTAGATAATCGGCATCGAGGTTTCCAGACCCACAATGCCAAATGCACTGCCACGCACTCCGCGCGACTTCTCCTCGGCGGTGTGAGGTGCGTGGTCGGTGGCAATCACCTCCACCGTTCCGTCGGCCACACCCTCCAAGAGTGCATCACGGTCGGCACGCGAGCGAATCGGGGGATTCATCTTGAAGCGACCCTCATCGGCAATCTCCTCATCGGTTATAGTGAGGTAGTGGGGCCCCGTCTCGCAGCTCGCCCTGAGGCCACTCTTGCGTGCGTCGCGGATAAGTTCCACTGCCTCCTTGGTGGAGATGTGGCAGACGTGGTAGCGGCAGCCGGTCTTATCGACCAACTTCAAGTCGCGCTCAATCTGTCGCCACTCGCTCTCGGAGCATATGCCGGGGATACCCGCACGACGAGCAAATGCGCCATCGTGTATCACGCCGCCACGCACCAACTCCTCCACCTCGCAGTGGGCGGCGATGATGCTGTCGCACTCCTTCACTCGCCACATAGCCTCCTCCATCACTCCGCGGTCGCTCACTCCCGTACCGTCGTCGGAGAAACCCGCAACGTAGGGGGCGAGTGCCGCCACATCGACCACCTCACCGTGGCCCTTGCGACCTCGGGTGATGGTGGCAAAGGGGAGAACGCCAATCTGAGCGTCGCGACGGATAATCTCTCTCTGCGCCTCCAAGCCCTCCAACGAGTCGGGGGCGGGCGAGAGGTTCGGCATAGGGCAGACGGTGGTGAAACCGCCACGCGCCGCAGCACGGGTGCCACTCAGTATGGTCTCCTTGGCCGAGAATCCGGGCTCGCGCAGGTGGACGTGTACATCGACCAAACCGGGCATCAGCCACAGACCTGCGGCATCGACCACCCTGTCGGGATTAAAGTCACCCACACTGCCCACTGCGACAATCTGTTCGCCGCCGACAGCCACATCGGCAACCTCGAAGCCGCCATTGTGCCACACCTTAGCACCTCTTATAAGTAAATTGCTCATCGTATAACCTATAAAAAAAGAGGTAGTTACACCCTTTGTGTACTACCTCTTGTTGTTCAAAAATACTCTTTCAATTCGTTCAACCACACCACCGACAACAGAGGCACCACACCCACTGCAAATTTCGGCTCTGTATGGTTTCTTTCTGTTCATCGGGCGAATTGATTATTCTAACAGAGCAAATATAACGCTTTTTTCTCAAATTATCCTATCTTTGTAGGTATAAATTTTAGTTGATTATGGCGAATAACGATTGGAAGGCGCGATTGGGAGTAGTTTACTCCACCGCCACAGACTATAACTACACCACCGCCGAGGAGGAGAGCGTGGCGACGCTACCCCCCTCGCAGCAGAACCTGCGCGTGTGGCTCGACCGCAAACATCGTGGCGGCAAGCAGGCCACACTCGTCAAAGGATTTGTGGGGAACGACGACGACCTGAAAGAGCTCGCCAAACTCCTCAAAAGCAAGTGCGGAGTGGGTGGCTCGGCCAAAGAGGGCGAGATAATCATACAGGGCGACCACCGCGACCGCATCATAGAGATACTCACCAAAGAGGGCTACAAGGCCAAAAAAGCGGGAGCATAATGAAACTTTTCGGAGCAAAAATAGTGGGTTTGGCGTTGGGGCTGTTGGGGCTTAACGCTCTATCACTCAGCGCGCAATACTACTCCAACGGAGCCATAGCGGCCGGCGAACACCTCTACTCAATTGAGGGCGACCACACCACCATCATCGCCCCCGACTACTTCGAGGAGGTGGGGCGCAGCGTGGGCTACTATATGAGTCGGATGCGTAGCGGTGCGGGCTATGGGCTTGCCACGCCACGAGCAGTGAAGGTGATTGTCAATGGCCGATCGCTGCTCTCGAACGGTATGGCGATGTGGACACCGCTCCGCGTCGAGATGGTCGGAGCACCCGCACAGCAGAGCTACTCCACCCCGTGGCTCAAACAACTCTCTGTGCACGAGTATCGCCACATAGCACAATACACCCGCCTCGACCGCAGTGCGGTGGGCTTTATCGGTAAGCTGCTCGGCGAGCAGGGGTCGCTACTCACCACAGGGTTACTCCCATTTTGGTTTTTGGAGGGCGACGCCACCGATGCCGAGACTCAGGCTTCGCTCTTTGGTCGAGGATTGCAACCCTCCTTCTCGATGCACTACCGTGCGGTGGGCAGAGAGGTGTTGGAGGGAAAGAATATAGACCGTTGGTTTAGTGGCTCTTACGCCGACTACATACCCAACCACTACGAACTCGGCTACCGACTTGTGACCCACGCCAACCAAAGGGCGGGTCGCTACGTCTGGGGCGATGTTATCGACCACTCCGCACGCCGACCCTACCTGATTGCCTCGCATCAGCAGGGTATGAAGCGGGTGCTGGGGGTCAGGACTCCCGAACTATTCCGCGAAACATTTATGGCGGCTAACGAGTTGTGGGAGAGTGCACCACACATTGCTGCCGCCACCGCTTGGGAGGAGCAGACCTCCCTTTTGGCCGCCGCACCTGAGAAGGGGTGGCAGGGCTACTCGCACCCTATGTGGTGGGGCGATAAGGTGGTGGCACTATACTCCTCGCTCGATGAAGAGAACAGATTTGTAACGATAGACACCCGCACGGGCGAGATTGAGAAGTTGGCGACGGTGGGTCTGGTGAGCACCCGTCCCGCCATAGCGGGCAACAACATTTGGTGGAGCGAGTACCGACAGAGCACCTTTTTCAATACGCGAGTTGGCTCGGTGGTACGCTCCTACAACCTTGACACTCACCAACTTCGCACACACCGTCTGGCCGAGAATGCCCTCTACCCCACCCCACTCCCGTCGGGCGATGTGGCGTGGGTGGAGTACCACCCCGATGGCCACTACACGCTCCACACCCCGAGTGGCGACAAGGAGTTTGCCGAAACCTCGATACACGACCTTGCGTGGGACCCCTCGACAGAGCGTTATTACCTTATAGCACAAGAGGATAGCGGTATGAGCATACTCTCGTTCGACCCTGCCGACGGGAGCATTGCCACAGTGCGCCAACCCGCCTTTGTCACCCTGAGCGACCTGCGCGCCGAGGGGGGACGACTCTACTTCGGCTCAATAGCCTCGGGTATCGACAATGCCCACTCGATAGACCTCCGCACGCTCAGCGAGGTGCGCCTCTCGGAGGCACTCTATGGTGCTTTTGCGCCTGCCCCCTCGCCCGACGGAAGGAGGGTGGCTATGACCCTCTATTCGGCTCACGGTCACTCACTTGTGGTGGCCGACAACGAGGCTGTCGAGGAGGTGGAGTGGAGCACCACACCCAAGAGCACCATCAACACCCCGAACATCGATTGGGGCATTCCGAAAATCGACACCATCAACTTCACATCGACCGACCTCACCGAGAGTGTGAGCAAAAATCCTGCGCGACGATACTCGCGCCTCGGCCACCTCTTCCGCTTCCACAGTTACGCTCCGATAGTATTTGACCCTGAGGAGGTTATGGAGGGAGCAGTGGAGGAGTTGGGCGTGGGCCTCACCCTCCTCTCGCAGAACATCACGGGCGATATGATAGCCCGAGCGGGCTATGGCTACAACGCCACCAAGGGGCAGCACGCCTCGCTCTCGCTCCGTTATCTCGGCTTTGCGCCCAAATTTGAACTCTCCGCCGCTTGGCAGCAACACCACCCCACACCGAGCAATATGGTGAGAGGCGTGGTGCTTGCGGGCGACACGATAGCCTACGTTCAGCGTGTGAAAGATGGGCACATCTACTTCGACAAGGCAGTACCTCAACAGCGACCGCCCGAGAGCCGCAACCTGCTCACACTGAGCGGTAGAGCCTACCTGCCGATATTCCTCGGCGGCGGTAACATCACTCACCACCTCACCCCATCGTTGGAGGTGAGCCACACCAACGCCCTCTATTGGAATCCCGCCAAGGAGAGTTACGATAAGGGTCGCACAATGGTCTATGGCTCAGTGCAGTATGTCAATCAGGCACGCCTTGCCCACCGCGACTTCCTGCCCCGTTGGGGCTTGGCCCTGCGCGCCACCTACGGAGCGGGGCTGAGCGGCCGCGAGACCTCGGTGATGAGCCTCTTCGGCAGGGCCTACCTCCCCGGCATCGGCCCTAACCACGCCATCACCCTCCGCGCCAACTACCAAGATATTCTCGGCGAGGGCTACTACACCTATTTCCTCGGCGACCTCCAACCGCGTGGCCTGCGCTCCTCGATACTGCCCATCGACTACTACGCCCTCTCGGCCGACTACGAAGCCCCCATTTTCTACCCCGACCGTGGCCTGAGGGGTGTGCTGCTCATCAAGCGAGTGCGCGCTGCAATAGGCTATGACTTAGCCTATTACACCTCGTTCTACGCCCGTGGCGACAAGCTCAACGACGACGGTCTGCCCCGCATCTACAAGCAGAAGCGTTCGACCACCTCGGTAGGTGGCTCGGTGGTCTTCGATGTGGTGCCTGTGCGTATGCCCGAGCAGGCCGAGTTCTCGGTGCGCCTCTCGCTATTTGTGCCGAGCGACACGGGTAAGCCCTACTTCGGTGCATCGGTGGAGATGCCTTTGTAGGTCAACCGTAGGTTGAAATGTACTTTTTAAGGGGCTTTTTGCGTTAGTTATAGAGAAAAAAAATATCTTTGCACAGATATTCCGTTTGCAAATGAAAAAGAGAGATAACAATACCGCCAAGCAAAGACGATTTGTAAGATGGTTTTGGGGACTTATCCTGGTGCCCACCGTTGCCATTATCACAATCATAATCCTCACTGCCGCAGGCACTTTCGGTCGCCTGCCCTCGTTCATCGAGCTCGAAAACCCCGAGAGCAACCTCGCCACCGAAATCTACTCGGCCGATGGCAAGGTGATTGGCTCGTTCTTCATCGAGAACCGCTCCTACGTCGATTATGAGGAGCTTTCGCCCGCACTTGTGGCAGCACTCGTCTCGACCGAGGATGCACGTTTCTACACCCACTCGGGTATCGACTTTATCTCGTTGGCGCGTGTGGCAGTCAAGACCTTGGCAATGGGTCGCAGCGACCAGGGTGGTGGTAGTACCATCACTCAGCAGTTGGCCAAAAACCTCTTCCCGCGCGACACCACCACCTACCACTCCTCCATCGCCCGCGCCAGCCGATTGGTACTCGCCAAGTTCAAGGAGTGGATTACCGCGGTGAAACTCGAATACAACTACACCAAGGAGGAGATTTTGGCGATGTACTTCAACGTGGTATTCTACGGTAGCAATGCCTATGGTATCAAGTCGGCAGCCGCCACCTTCTTCGACAAGATCCCCGCCGACCTGAGTGTCCCCGAGGCGGCAATGTTGGTCGGAGTGGTCAACGCCCCCACACGTTACAGCCCCGTGCGTAACCCCGAGAGGGCTATGGAGCGACGCAATACGGTTATGACCCGTATGCACCAGCAGGGCTACCTCTCGCGCGAACAACTCGACTCGCTCAAAGCCACACCCATCGAGCTGACCTACAACCCCTCGTCGCACGATGCCGGCTCGGCAACCTACTTCCGCGAGATGTTGCGCACAGTGATGAACGCCAGCAAGCCCACCCGCAACCAATACCTCAACGAGTGGGACTACGAGCAGGAGTTGGCACGCTGGGAGAGCAACCCCCTCTATGGCTGGTGTCAGAAGAATACCAAGGCCGATGGCACACCCTACAACATCTACCGCGACGGTCTGAAAATCTACACCACCATCGACTCACGTATGCAGACCTATGCCGAGGAGGCAGTGCAGCAGCAGCTCGAAACGGTAATCCAGCCCCGTATGGATGCGCAGTACCGCTCCACCCGCGTACTCTTCGACGATATGAGCAAGGAGGATATCGAGAAGATTATCCACCGCGCAATGATATACACCGACCGTTATCGCGCCCTCAAAGCCGAGGGACTGAGCGAGGAGGAGATTGATAAGGAGTTCCGCACTCCCGTCAAGACCCGTATCTTCACCTACAAGGGCGAGGTCGATACCCTCATCTCGCCGCGCGACTCGATACTCCACCACAAGCGCATTATGCGCGCCTCGTTTATGGCACTCGACCCCAACAATGGCCACGTGAAGGCCTACGTGGGAGGTCCCGACTTCCGCTACTTCAAGTACGATATGGTCAAGCAGGGCAAGCGTCAGGTGGGCTCTACCATCAAGCCCTTCATCTACACCTTCGCTATCGACCACCTCGGCTTCAACCCCTGTACTATGGTGCCCAACCTCCCCACCACTATCGAGACCTACACGGGTGAGCCGTGGACTCCTAAGGAGGCGGGCGAAGTGGTATATGATGGTGTGCTCCACCCCCTCAAATGGGGCTTGGCGCGTAGTCGTAACAACTACTCGGCGTGGATTATGAAGCAGGCCAAGCGCCCCGAGGCGGTGGCCGACTTTATCCACAATATGGGTATCCACAGCTGGATAGACCCTGTAAATGCACTCTGCCTCGGTACTCCCGATGTATCGCTCTTCGAGATGGTCGGCGCCTACGCCACCTTTGTCAACAAGGGCGTATTCACCGAGCCTATCTTCGTGACCCGCATCGAGGACCGTCAGGGCAACCTCCTCGCCTCGTTCAACACCACCACCTCGGTGGCCATCAGCGAGCAGACCGCTTACACTATGACGGGTATGCTCCGCAATGTGGTGACCAGCGGTACTGCGGGCCGACTGATACGTGAGCACGGTTTTGCAGGCGTCGAGGCGGGCGGTAAGACAGGTACCAGCAACGAGAACCGCGATGCGTGGTTTATGGGTATCACCCCCAACCTCGTTGGTGGTGTGTGGGTAGGTGGCGAGGACCAGAGCGTACACCTCAAATCGGCAGGCGAAGGCTCGGTGGTGGCACTCCCCATCTTCGGCGACTTTATGGAGAAGGTATATGAGAATCCCGCCTTGGGCATCTCGAAGGAGGATAAGTTCTACCACCCGATAGGAGCTATCGAGTATAACTGCCCCGACGAGGTAATCCCCGACGAGGAACTCGACGACGAGTTCTTCAATTAACGGTGCTAACCGTTAATTGAAATGCAAAATTCAAAATGCAAAATTCAAGATTGGTTTAGAAAAATTTAAAAGGTATTTAATATGGTAATCGCTATCGTTGGCGCAAGTGGCGCTGTTGGACAAGAGTTTATGAGGGTGCTTGCTGAGCGCAACTTCCCTATTGATGAGTTGGTGCTCTTCGGCTCGGAGCGTAGTGCGGGTCGTGAATATGAGTTCCGTGGCAAGAAGATTAAGGTCAAATTGTTGCAACACAACGACGACTTTAAGGGTATCGACGTGGCATTTACCTCGGCAGGTGGCGGCACCTCGAAGGAGTTCGAGAAGACCATCACCAAGCACGGAACAATAATGATTGACAACAGCAGCGCCTTCCGTATGGACGCCGATGTGCCTCTGGTAGTGCCCGAGGTCAATGGCGACGACGCCTTCGACGCTCCGCGCCGCGTGATTGCCAACCCCAACTGCTCGACAATACAGATGGTGGTGGCACTCGCCGCTATCGAGAAGCTGTCGCACATACGTCGCGTACACGTTGCCACCTATCAGGCAGCAAGTGGCGCAGGTGCTGCGGCGATGGACGAACTCGTGGAGCAGTATGCCGAGATTGGCGCTGGTAAGCCCGCCACTGTGAATAAGTTCGCCCACCAACTCGCCTACAACCTGATACCCCACATCGACGTCTTCTGCGACAACGACTATACCAAAGAGGAGCTCAAAATGCACTTCGAGACCCAGAAGATTATGCACTCCGACGTGGCAGTGAGTGCCACCTGCGTGCGTGTGCCCGTTCTGCGCGCCCACTCGGAGAGCATCTGGGTGGAGACCGAGCGCCCCATCTCGCCCGCCGAGGCTAAGGAGGCCTTCGCCGCCCACCCGGGACTGGTGGTAATCGACAACCCCGCCGCCAAGGAGTACCCGATGCCCCTCCACGCCGCCACCCGCGACGAGGTATTTGTGGGCCGCATCCGCGAGGATATCGCCAACCCCAACGGTCTGACCTTCTGGTGCGTAGCCGACCAGATCCGCAAGGGCGCCGCCCTCAACGCTGTCCAGATCGCCGAACATCTCTTCGGGTTGAAGAAATAGTTAATGTTGTTTGCAACTTTTTTGAGGGATTATACGTCTATAAAAAAGAAACAGACAACCATTAATTTTTAATTTATGAAGAAATTACTATTAACAACCCTTTGTTGCGCCTTTGCGGTAGCCTCCTATGCCCAATCGGTAGTGTCGAACCACTCCGTTTCGACCTCTACCCTGCTGAGCCTTGAATATGCCTATGAGCAGGCGCTGGGCGACAAATCGACCATCGTGCTGAGGGCAGGACTCCCCAACCGAATGCTCTACGACTCCTACGCAAACGAATCGTCAATTAGCATAAAAGGCCGCTCCTCGTGGGCATACGGTATCACCATCGAGCCGCGCATCTATACAAATATCGAGCGAAGAGCCAACTATGGCCGCAATACCTATAATAATTCGGGCGACTTTGTGGCACTGCGCCTGCAAGGTACCTTGGGCACACCCAACTACCCCACCGGCGAGGTCTGCTTAGTGCCTATGTATGGCATTCGCAGGGCGTGGGGCGAACACTGGTTTGGCGAGCTGACCGTGGGCGGCGGTGTGTCGTACGCCACCTGCTACAACGGACTCAACTTCAAACCCCACCTCCAATATCGCGTGGGATTTGCCTTTTAGACAACCGAGGTCGGAGAGGCGCCACACCACCCTCCACCCAATAATTCCTCCACCGATTTGGTGAAATAGGAAAAAAAGAATACTTTTGCGGGTGGATTGCGGCTAACCCCACAACCCACCCACAAAAAATCCCGCCCCGACGGGCAGACAAAACGATGCGGATATGGCGTAATTGGTAGCCGCGCCAGACTTAGGATCTGGTGTTGAAAGACGTGTAGGTTCGAGTCCTATTATCCGCACTCAAAGCCGAGATTGACTGTTCAATCTCGGCTTTTCGTTTGCGGATAATAGGACTCGCATAGTCGGTGGTGGTGTGGCAGACTTGTCTGCGTGATGTGTGCGAGCATCGTTGCTACGCAACTACAATAACTGGTTGCTGAGATATGATCAAACAAGTTTAGCATATCTCAGCAACCAATTATCTAAACCTACGGTTTCGATACTCGCACTATATCTCTTGGTCTGCTCAAACCTGCTGCGACCATTCGAGCCCTCACGCTAATGAAGGTGGTGAGGAAAAGAAGTGATAGAAAGGTATGTTTCGTTTGCGGATAATAGGACTCGCACCTGCGGACGACGTTCGAATCTTAACACTTTTTGAGCGATAACGAAAGCAGGTAATCTATTAGAAAAAAGAGCAAAGTGAAGTACCTTGCTCTTTTATAAAAAAAACAAAATGAGAGGATTATAACATTGCAGCAACTCTGCGAATCTCGGACAGTCGAGCCATTAAACGACTATCTTTTCGGGCCGCCTGCATATTATAACGGGTTTGCATATTGGTGAGCATCTCTGCCTCTATACCTAATGCCGCCTCAAAGCAGAGGGCAAGAGTCTCTGTCACAGGACGCTTGCAATTCAATATCTCGTTTAACATAGAGTACGACACGCCCATCTGCTCGGATAAAGTCTTTTGCGATATTCCTCTATATTCAATCTCCTCTTTAATTACCTCTCCCGGGTGAGTTGGAGTATATGGATAACCTAAATTTCCCA
>JAFXAY010000073.1 GCA_017521965.1 Tidjanibacter sp.
CACGAGTGCTCCTTCGAGCTCCTCGCCCACCACTCTCCCGGTAGGTGCGGTAATCTCGTCGTTCACGCGATATTGGTTCTGGGCAGCGTTTTTCGGGGGCTGCGGGCCGCGTCCTTTATTCTGCTGACCGGCAGGACTTGCTGGTCTGGGCGGAAAGGGTTTTGTTGTGTTGATAGTTTTGTCCTCCTTGGTTAATTAAAAAATCAGTTGCCTGTTTCGTTCTTCACTCTAAGTGCGACACTTACTCTTTGATATCAATTCCCTCGACCTCGGCGGCTACCATCTCCTTCACCAGTGCGGCGAACTGGTCGGCGCTCATCACGCCCTTGTCGCCCTCGCCCTGTGCACGTACCGACACTGTTCCGTCGGCCTGCTCCTTCTCACCTACGATGATAAGGAAGGGGATACGTTTGAGTTCGTTATCGCGGATCTTTCTACCGATTTTCTCATTTCGGCAGTCAACCTCAGTGCGAATATCGCAATTATTTAGATATTTTGAAACTTTTTCGGCATAATCGTTAAATTTTTCGCTAATTGGCAGTACGACAGCCTGCTGAGGAGTGAGCCACAAGGGGAATTTACCGCCTGTGTGTTCGAGCAGCACAGCCACAAAACGCTCCATCGAGCCGAAGGGGGCACGGTGAATCATAATGGGGCGGTGGGGCTTGTCGTCGGCACCGGTATAGACGAGGTCGAAACGCTCGGGCAGGTTGTAGTCCACCTGAATAGTACCCAGCTGCCACTTGCGACCGATAGCATCTTTCACCATAAAGTCGAGCTTAGGACCGTAGAATGCGGCCTCGCCATACTCAACCACGGTGTTCAGACCCTTGTCGGCAGCAGCCTTGATGATAGCGGCCTCGGCCTTCTCCCAATTCTCGTCGGTACCGATATACTTCTCGCGGTTGTTGGGGTCGCGGAGCGAAATCTGTGCGGTGTACTCCTTGAAGTTCAAGGTCTTGAAGATGTAGAGTACAATGTCGATTACGTTCTCGAACTCCTCCAACAGCTGGTCGGGACGTACGAAGAGGTGGGCATCGTCCTGAGTAAATCCGCGCACGCGAGTCAGACCGTGCAGCTCACCACTCTGCTCGTAGCGATATACTGTACCAAACTCCGCAAAGCGCAAGGGGAGATCCTTGTAGGAGCGGGGTTTGAAGCGATAGATCTCGCAGTGGTGGGGGCAGTTCATAGGTTTGAGCAAGAACTCCTCGCCCTCGTAGGGTGTGTGGATAGGCTGGAAGGAGTCTTTACCATATTTGGCATAGTGGCCGGAGGTAACGTAGAGGTCCTTCATACCGATATGGGGAGTGATAACCTGCTCATAGCCATAGCGTTTCTGCACGTTGCGCAGGAAGTTCTCCAAGCGGCCGCGCAGTGCAGCACCCTTCGGGAGCCACATAGGCAGACCCTGGCCTACGCGCTGCGAGAAGGTGAAGAGTTCCAACTCCTTGCCGAGTTTGCGGTGGTCGCGCTTCTTAGCCTCCTCCATCATTGCCAGATACTCGTCGAGCATCGCCTTCTTGGGGAAGGTGATACCGTAGATACGGGTGAGCATCTTGTTCTTCTCGTCGCCACGCCAATAGGCACCCGCTACCGAGGTCAGCTTGATAGCCTTGATAGGTGCAGTCGAGGGCAAGTGAGGACCGCGGCAGAGGTCGGTAAACGAGCCATTGGTGTAGAAGCTGATAGTGCCATCTTCCAGACCCTCAATCAGTTCCACTTTATATTGATCGCCCTTCTCAGTGAAGGTTTTCAGTGCCTCAGCCTTAGCAATCTCGGTGCGCACTACGGGCTCTTTGGTACGAGCCAACTCCTCCATCTTCTTCTCGATGGTTGCCAAGTCACCCTCGGTGATAGGGGTGGGCGAATCTACGTCGTAATAGAAACCATTTTCGATGCTCGGACCGATACCGAACTTGATGCCCGGGTAGAGCGATTCGAGAGCCTCGGCCAGCAGGTGCGACGAGGTGTGCCAAAATGTGCGGCGGCCATCTTCATCGTCCCACTTGTTGAGCTTGATGGTTGAATCTTGGTTGATAGGTGCGTTCAGGTCACACACTACATCGTTTACGGTTGCGGAGAGTACCTCCTGAGCCAAACGCTGGCTGATACCCTCGGCAATCTGCATCGCAGTTACTCCCTCGGCATACTCACGAATGTTGCCGTCGGGAAAAGTGATTTTAATCATAGGTTTTGTTTGTTTTTATTGTTTTGTTTCGAGCGTTTCCGCGTTACGAGGCGAAATTTCGCTCTGTTTTAAGTTATCTTTTCGTAGTAGCCACACTATCAGTGTGCCAAAAACGATGGTTGTCGCCACACTTGCCTCCAAGCCGAAGCCACCGCCACCAATCCACGCAGGCACACCCTCCAACGTATTGAAGTTCAGCAGTGTAACACCCGCATCGCTGCCACTCACCGCCACGCCAAAGATGTTACCTTGGCAGAAGTTCCACGCCGAGTGGAGTGCTCCGATACCCCAGATGTTGTCGTATCGCAACATCAATAGTGCTGCAAAGATACCAAACAACACAAGGTTTACAAGCGACAGAGGTGTCAAACCTGCATTTGACCCGTGCAAAAATGCAAATAGCACCGAACTGAGCGCCACCGCGAGCCATACCGGCATACGGTTAGCAAGGCTCACAGTGAGGTAACCTCTCAGCATCACCTCCTCGCTCATACCCTGCACCATAAAGCCAACCAGGGTCAGCAACCACAACCCCATCTGGGGAGCGGTAGTTGCGGCAGTATATTCCATACCGCCCATTGCAAGCACTATCAGCAGTGCCACCGCGCACATCGCTATTCCCGCGCCAAAGCCCTTGCCATAGTGTCGCAGCCACCCCCGACGGACAAAGCCCATCGAGGCCATCGAGCGGCGCTCCACAAACCTCACATAGGCAATTGCACCACCTATCGGGAAGAGAGTGGTGAAGAGCGACAAGAGCACATCATACTCTGCATCGGCCAGGCTGCTGATTACTCCTTCGCCGCCAAGCAGTAGCCCTGTCGCCAGAGCCGCCACCATCACACCGACAAACATAGAGCCGATATAGACCAGCGGGAAGAGCACAATGTGCCACAGCGGGTGGGGCTTTATCTGCGCCTTATCCGCCTCGGATAGAATAGTCGATTCTAATCTCAGTCTATACTCTCGTTCGGTTATCTTCATCTATCGCAACACTCATTAGCCGAGTGTCAAAATCTTCATCTACAAACTCTCCTCTACCTCAGGCAGGTCGCTCACCGAGATATCGCGTCCCTTGTCGCGCTCGTAGTGGCGCAGGGGATTGCAGCTCATCTCGGCATAGCGCTGGCGGTTACGATATACATCGACCGCCATATAGATAGCATTGCGCATCGACTGGGCATCGGCCTTGTCTGCACCCGCAATATCGTAGCCTGTACCGTGGTCGGGGCTGGTGCGCACCAAGTCCAGGCCTGCGGTATAGTTCACACCCTCGGGCGAGAGGGTCTTGAAGGGGGTCAAGCCCTGGTCGTGGTACATCGCCAGGACTGCATCATACTTTTTCCACGCACCGCTGGCAAAGAAACCGTCGGCAGCAAAGGGGCCAAAGGCGAGTATCTTCTCCGCAAATACCTCCTCGATAGCGGGCTTGATAATCTCCTGCTCCTCCTGACCGAGCAGTCCGCCATCGCCCGCGTGGGGGTTGAGTGCCAAGACTGCAATTCGGGGAGCCACAACGCCGAAATCCTCAATCAGCGAGCGATTGAGCACCTTCAAGGTCTCCACGATACCCTCCTTGGTGAGGTGTGCGCTCACCTCCGACACGGGGAGGTGTATGGTGGCGAGTGCCACGCGCAGGCTCTCGCTGCACATAATCATCACCGGCTCACCCTCACACTCGGCAGCCAAATACTCGGTGTGACCCTTATATGGGAAGTTCTCACCATAAACGTTCTCCTTGTTTATCGGGGCGGTGATGAGCAGGTCCAATTCGCCAGCCTCAACATCGGCCATTGCTCGCTGCAATGCGGTGACTGCCACAGCGCCGGCCTCGGCGGTCGATTTACCCACCTCAACGCGGATATCCTCAGGGCCGCACTCCACCAGATTGACACGCTTGGGAGCAGCGTCGGCAGCCGACTGCACAAGGCTCACCGAGAAGCCATCGGCACCCTCGATGCCCTTTTTGTAGAAGGCCACAGCCTTAGCCGAGCCATAAACCACGGGGATAATGTTATCGTAGATGCGACTATCGGCAAGTGCCTTGATGATTACCTCAGTGCCCACACCACCGATGTCGCCTGCGGTAATTCCTGCTCGCAATACTCTATTCTCGTTCATATATTATTTCGTTTTTTTCTCGTCTTTCTAATTTTCGTCTGCTGCCAATAGGTTGTCTGGCTCGAAGTCGGGCGCTACAAACTCTGTTCGCTCGTCCAGACGGAAGCGGAGGTAGGTGATAGCGATACCCTCGGCCAAGAATTTGGTTTCGTAGGCGGTCTTTATCGAGAGGGTCGGATCGGCATAGCCTGTTCCGTAGATATCCTCCGAGCACTCCTCAACTGCCAAGCCATTCGCCTCGGCCACCGCACGGGTGTAGTGGTGGAGATGTGCCGAGTCGGTTTTGAGGTTGATAGCACCACCCTTGCGCAACAACTGAGCATAGTAGCCCAAGAAGATGGGAGAGGTGAGGCGCTTGTTCACCCTGCGTTTTTTGAGTTGAGGATCGGGGAAGGTAATCCAAATCTCATCGACCTCGCCCTCGGCAAACATCGAGCAGATATTCTCGATACGGATACGCAGGAAGGCGGCATTTGTCATACCCGCCTCGGTAGCAGTCTTCGCACCGCGCCACATACGCGCACCCTTGATATCCACGCCGATAAAGTTTTTGTCGGGGTGCTTCTCGGCAAGTGCCACAGTATATTCGCCACGTCCGCAGCCGAGTTCGAGCACTATCGGTGCGGAGTTACCAAAGAACTCGTGCCAATGCCCCTTCATCGGGTGGTCCTTGCGGAATACCTCCTCGAAATCGGGCTGTACCATATTCTTGAAAGTTAGGTTTTCGGCAAACCTTCTTATCTTATCTTTACCCATATATCTCTGTTTATCTCTCTGTTATCTCTTTGCGGGTTATACCCAATGCCCACAGCCCCTCCACCTTGCGGGTTGCCGAGTGGGTGATGCGGAAGTAGTAGTTGCCCTCCTCGGCAAGTCGTGCACCGCTAATCAGCGGCTGCTCCCACTCTCGCATATTGGTGTGCTCCACATCGCTGTCGGCACAAAGTGTGGTCCGAAATAGTGCCTGCTGACCCGATGGGGATTTGACCACAATGGTCAATGCCAACGAGTCGAAGTTGTAGTGCGAGTCGCTCCTCGCCACCAGCCTGAGGTCGCAGAGCGAGAGGGTATCGCTATTGGGGAACTCAATCACCACACTCTGACCCCTACTCCACCCCTCCTGTTCGACCGAGGCAAACTCGCTCTCAATCGGGCGGGTGCACCCTGCCGCAACCACCATTGCGACAATCAGCACGCCACGCAGAGCCAGCGCCACACCACTCTTCAACGCTCGGGCCACCTCGTTACTCGGCTTTGGGTTTATTTTGCTCACCACCCTTATTGCCGCCCTGGCGGTTGTTGTGGCGGTGGTTGTTGTGACGACGACCCTGCTGCTTACGGTTCTGGCCATCGGCAGGCTTAGCCGACTGCTCGCCCGCCTGAGGCTGCGGCTGTCGGTCGGTGTGAGGCTTGTCGTTATGCTGTTTCTCGGAGTATTGCTTCTCGTTGTGCTGCTTCTCCGAGTTGTTGTTCTGGTTTTGGCGACGACGGTCGTTCTTGCCGCGATTGTTGCGTTGGCGCTCGCCACCGTTCTTCTGCTCGCCACCATTTTGGCTCTTCTGCTCACCGCCCTGAGCGTTCTGCTCGGTGTGCTGGCCTCCCTGCTTACGGTCGCCCTTATTGCCGCCGCGTCTCTTCTTGCGACGCTTATTGTCGAAGCGCGAGATGCTGTCCTCGCCAATCACATTTACAAATTCGGGCTCCTCGACAATGCTATTGAGTGCACTCTCCGAGAGCAACTGCTCAGGCTTAATGCCCTCGGCATTGAGGCGCATAATCTCCTTCACCCTGCGCACCGAGATAGTCTTCATACCCACAAACGAGTGGGGGTCGGTGCTGAAACTCATAGTATGGGCCAGAATATCGCTCTTGACGTGGTAGTAGTCGGCGTCCATAGTCTGCAACGGACCATTGAGGCGCGGGAAGGCTTTGCGTGCGTCGATATAGCTGTCGAGTTCATAGACCAAGCAGCACTTCAACTTGCTGCACTGACCCGCCAACTTCTGGGGGTTGAGCGAGAGGTCCTGAGTGCGTGCCGCACCCGTAGTCACCGAGACAAACGACGACATCCACGATGCACAGCACAACTGACGACCACACGAGCCGAGGCCACCGATGCGACCCGCCTCCTGTCGTGCACCAATCTGCTTCATCTCGACGCGGATGTGAAACTGCTCGGCAAAGACCTTGATAAGTTCGCGGAAATCGACACGCTCGTCGGCAATGTAGTAGAAGATAGCCTTAATTTTGTCGCCCTGATACTCCACATCGCCAATCTTCATATTGAGGTTCATCTCGGCGGCAATCTCGCGAGCACGAATCATCGTGTCGTGTTCGAGAGCAATAGCCTCCTGCCAACGCTCTATATCGTAACTCTTGGCCTTGCGGTAGATTTTGCGGAACTCACCGTTCTGAGGGTTGAAGCCCACCCTCTTCATCTGACGGGCCACCAAATCACCGGTAAGCGATATGATACCGATATCGTGGCCGGGCGATGCCTCAACAGCCACAATATCGCCCTCTTTCAGGTCGAGATTGTTCACATTGCGGTAGTAGCCACGGTGGGTGTGCTTGAAGCGCACTTCGAAGATATCGTTGGGGAAGTTGTCGGGGTAGTCGGCAAGCCAATTGGTGGAGTGGAGTTTATAGCTCGACTCGTGCGCCTCGGCAGTAGCGCCATCGGCACCATTGCGGAAGCAACAGCCACGCTCAACACTCAACGCCGACTCCTCGCCCGAGAGGTTATCTATTTTGTTGTTATTATCGTCGTTCATTGTATCTTGTCACTAATTGTGTATAAATCATACAAAAATAGTGAAAATTTCGGATTTCTCCAATTATAGGTATAGAATATCACTCCTTTTGACTTTTTGAGTCAGCAGGAGCAACAAAATGAGGAGAAAAATCGGGGGCAATTATTCGACATTTGCAAAGAGTTCCTCGGAGCGCATCTGGCGGCGGAAACGACGTATCATCAGCACCGCAGCCACACTCAGACCTGCAATAAAGCCAACCCAAAGTGCAGGTGCGCCCCACCCTACGACAAAGCAGAGCAGGTAGCCGAGAGGTACGTTGATAATGACGTAGGCCACCAGCGCAATACGCAGAATTACAGCCACATCTTTAATTCCTCGGAGCAGACCTGTCGAGATGCACTGCAAACCGTCGGAGAATTGGAACAGACCGCAGCACACCAGCAGAGTGGCAGCAGTGCGCACCACCTCGGGGTCGTCGGTAAAGAGGAGCGGAATCTGGTTGCGCAGCAGGATAAAACAGAGTGCAGTAACCGTGTTCCACGCCAAGCCAACAGTATAGGAGGCGCGCGACACCGCCCAAATCTGCTCGCGGTTTTTCACACCGTAGGCGTGGCTGGTGAGGATGGTGGTTGCCGAGCCGATACCCACCACCATCATAAAGGCCACATTGGCCATTGTGGTAGTAATCTGGTTGGCAGCAATCTCCACGGTGCCAATCCAACCCATCATCAGGCTGGTGATGCAGAAGGCGGAGTTTTCGAGGGTGAGGTGTCCCGCAATGGGCACACCCACTCGGAAGAGCTCCTTGCAGTAGCGGTTACCCTCACGCGAAAAGCACATCAGTTTGCGCCACGAGAAGTAGTTGAAGTAGGAGCGGAACTCCTTCTTGCTCAGGAAGTAGGCTATCACCATAACGGGGGTTACCGCGCGGGCAATAAGGGTCGAAAGACCTGCACCCGCAGCACCCAGCTCGGGAGCGCCCAACTTACCGAAGATGAAGACCCAATTGAGGAAGATGTTGAGCAGATTGGAGGTAATCACAATTGCCATCGCCACCTTCGTGTTGCCGATGCCTTCGAGGAACTGCTTGAACGCCCCGAAGAGCATAAAGGGGAGCACCGACCACGTCAAATAACGGAAATAGGGAATTGCCATCTCAACCACCTCCTCGGGCTGCCCCAAGTGGTGCATCAGCGGCATTGCCGCCAAGAGTAGTCCGACAAAGACCAAACCCATAGTAACATACAGAGCAATAGCATTTTGCAGATAGCCCGCACACTCCTCTTTACGCCCCTGAGCGAAGAGCTCACCCACCAGCGGAGTGAGTCCGAGGGTGAAGCCGATAGCCAGAGCGAAGATGATAAAAAAGACCGTGCCGCCAAACGACACACCCGCCAGAGGGAGTGCGCCCAATCGGCCGACCATCATATTGTCGCAGAGTTGCACCACCACCTGACCGAGCTGTGTGAGCATCACAGGCAGGGCGAGGCGGAGGAGCGAACCGTAAGTTTTGCGCATCGATATATTTTGCGATAGAGTCATATTTTTTCTTCTACTTAATAAACACAAAAAGCCCCAACCATATTTCGGGTCGGGGCTGCAAAAGTATAACTTTTTTTTGCTATCAGCAAATATGCACTTTTTATTCAGACGCTCTTTTCCGCTATTTCTTCTGAGTTTTGAAGCGGTTGACGTAGAGGTAGCGTTTGATTTTGTTGGTCGGAGTGCGCTCGAAACTCTTCTCCTCCACCTCGACCGATGCGATGCGCGAGTGCTTGCTCACCTTGCTGTTCACATAGGTCTTAATCTCCTCGGTGATGGTGTCGAACTTCTTGCCGATATCCTCCTTCATCTCCTTGAAACGAGCCTCCAAAGCGGCCTTGTCGAAGTTGACAAGGGCAATCAGACGACCCTTATCCTCGACCACAATCGACTCGGTAACGAGGTTGTGATTATTGATAACACTCTCAATATCTTCGGGATAGATATTCTCACCACTTGCACCGACAATCATACTGCCCGCTCTGCCTCGGATATAGAGGTAGCCATCGGAGGTGATATTTGCCAAGTCGCGAGTGCGGAACCAACCGTCCTCGGTAAATGCCGCTGCGGTAGCCTCGGGATTCTTGAAGTAGCCCTCCATAATACAAGGGGTCTTAACCTGCAACTCACCCTCGCCCTTCTCGTTGGGCTCAACGATGCGTATCTCCAACTCCTGCAATGCCACACCTGTCGATTGGAGGCGGGTCTTGAAGGGGATAGCACCCGCAATCAGCGGAGCGGTCTCGGTCAGACCGTAGCCGATAGCGTAGGGGAACTTGGCGTCGAGCAGGAACTGCTCGGTAGTCTTGTCGAGCTTTGCGCCACCAATGCCGAAGAAGCGCATACGACCGCCAAACACCTGATAGAGTTTCTTACCGGCAATGCGGTGCAACAACTTCTGAATCGGGCGGATAGAGTATATTGCGTTCATCAGCGGATTGGCTGTAAAGCGACCCAACACCTGCGAACGGAAGACCTTCTCGATAATCAGGGGTACCGACAACATAATGGTCGGTTGCACAGCCTTAAATGCGGGCATCAGCGTCGATGCCGTGGGCGGACGATCGAGGTAGGTCACCGACGCACCATAGGTAAAGGGGTAAATCATACCAATCGAGCACTCGTAGGTGTGAGCCAGCGGCAACACCGAGAGGAATACATCCTCTTGAACTATGGGGAACAACTTGTAAATCAGCTCAATCTGCTTACACATTGCTCGATGGGTGAGCATCACACCCTTAGGCTGCGAGGTGGTACCCGAGGTGTAGATGATAGCGGCGAGTTCGTCGCTATCAGGGGCACGTTTGGAGCCTTGCTCCTTCACACTCTGGGTGAGTACGGTGAGGTTTTTGATGCGCACCACGATATTCATCGCCTCGATGGTCTGTTTCGAGAGTTTGGTGTATTGTTTGTCGGAGATGATAAGGGCTTTTGCCTCAGAGTGGGCAATCACCTTATCGAGTTCTTCGCCAGAGAAGTCGGGAAGTATGGGAACCACGACCATCGCCATAGTAGTCACCGCGAAGTAGCTCACACCCCAGTTGGGCATATTGCTACTGAGCAGCGCCACCTTGTCGCCGGGTTGCAGCCCTGCACTGAGGAGCATATCCTGCACAGTGCGCACTCTCTCGTCGAGTTGGGCGTAGGTCATCTGCTCACGCTCAAACATACCGAAAGAGGGACGCTCGGCATACTCGCTAATGCTGTGGTCGTAGATCTCTTTTAATGTTTTGTAATAACTCATATTAGTTTGTATGTGATGCAAAAACAGCGCAAATGTAGCGCTTTTAATTGGTTTTTTTACTACATTTGTGATAAACTCCACCATTTTGTGGCGAACAATCGGGGAATAGTTAAATCTTTTTTACACTATAATGGACATTTTGCACTACGAGGATATCATTGCGGCGGCTGCCGAAGTCGGTTTCGACCTCTGCGGAGTTGTCGATGCTGAGCCTATGCCACACCCGAAGGAGCAATTTGAGCGGTGGCTCGCCGAGGGCAACCAAGGCACGCTCGGATACTTGGAGCGCAATGTGGACAAACGCTTCGACCCATCGCTGCTGGTCGAGGGAGCGCGCTCGGTGATTGTCTGCGCTCTCGCCTACGGAGTTCCTCAGGAGAGTGCGAATTGTTCCGAAGGCAGACGGGCCAAGATAGCCCCCTACGCCTGCCGCGAGGACTACCACACCGTATTTCGCCGACTGCTCACCCAACTTGCCGAGCGACTGAGGCTCAACGAGCGCGGCATACGCTGGCGCGCCTTTACCGATAGCGCACCTCTGGCCGAGAAGTCGTTGGCCGAGAGGGCAGGCATTGGCAGAAGAGGTCGTAACTCACTAATTATCAATAGCAGATTTGGCTCGCGCATACTGCTTGGCGAACTTGTGGTCTGCGCCCCAGCCGACCGCTACTCCACCCCAACTGCCGAAAATCCCTGCTCGGATTGTGGCGCGTGCGTGGAGCGGTGTCCCGCAGAGGCAATACTCCCCGAGGGCGGCATAGACACCCGCCGCTGTATAGCCTGCCGCACGGTGGAGCCTGCCGCCACCCCGAGCGACGAGAGCACCGCAGGGTGGCTCTTCGGCTGCGACGAGTGCCAGGCCTGCTGCCCCTGCAATGAGGCTGCCGAGCGCAGGGATAATCAGCTGATTGCCACTCTGTTCAACCCCGCCGACCTCTCCGCCGACTATTGGGTCGAGATTACCGACGAGGAGTTTGCCGAGCGTTTTGGCACTACCCCTCTATCGCGCGCCGGCGCCGAGCGACTGCGAGAGGGAGCAAAAAAGTTGTAAAGCATTTTTCACAAAAAAAAGTAATAACACAATAAGGGCTGCCCTGCAATTGCAAGACAGCCCCAACTTTTTTTTAGAGAAAACTCAATCTCCCTAAACTCCCTAAATTCCTTAAACTCCCTATAAAATAGGCGCAGAAATCACCTTGTTAAACCTCTTCATCTCTTAGAAGTTGTATAACAAGAGGGATTTCAAGGCTTGCGAAGCCCGAAAAACCGCAGCATACTTGGGCGTATGTGAGGATTTTGAGGGCGAGCGTAACGCAGAAATCACCTTGTTAGACAACTTCTTCTAATTGAAAATCGACTCCATTACTTGGTTAACATCAACCCCTTCCCACTCTTTGGCGACTGCCCAATTCTCTTCGAGGGATTGGACGAAGGTGTCGATATAATCTTTCGGGAAGCCCAACTCTTTCAGCACTTTTTTGTCGAGTTTCAGGTCGGTGCCATCGGTAAAGACCGCCTTTTTGAACGACTCCTCCACAAAGTTATAGACCTCCATCTGCTCGGGCGTAGCATTCATCGCGTCCCACGACAGATACTCCTCCAACGGAGGCAACTTACTCTGCTCGACAGAGTTACAAGCACTCAGACACAGAGCACCCAAAATCAAGGTAAAGATAAACTTATTCATAATCGTAAAAGTTTTAGAGAGTTAATGTAGTGTTTTCGACAAGCGGTCGATTCGTTTGCAATATACGATAAATATGTATTATTTCCAAGGGGTCGGAAAACTAATTAAACATCTGTTACATCGAATTAACCAATCGTTATAATCCACCCGATTTGAGTAATCACGCAAAAAAGTGTATATTTGCGCGTCTATTTAAATAAGTAGGATTAATTATGGGTCTATTTGATATATTCAAAAAGAAGAAAGAGGAGGCCGCTCCCGAGGTGAAACAGGCTGAGAGCAAGGAGATTGCCGAGGGTCTGCAAAAGACCAAAGAGGGCTTCTTCGGCAAATTGGCGCGAGTGGTGGCAGGTCGCTCACAGGTCGATGCCGAGGTGCTCGACAACTTGGAGGAGATGCTCATCACCTCCGATGTGGGGGTGGAGACCACAGTGAAAATCATCGAGAACATCGAGGCGCGCGTGGCACGCGACAAATATATGAACACCTCGGAGCTCAACGCCATACTCCGCGACGAGATAGCCCAGCTGATGCAGGAGGCTGAGAGCGAGGCCGATAGCTTCGGTCTGTCGCCCGAGGACAAGAAGCCCTACGTGGTGATGGTAGTGGGCGTAAATGGTGCGGGCAAGACCACCACCATAGGCAAGTTGGCCGCGCAACTCGTACGCGCAGGCAAGAAGGTCTATATCGGTGCTGCCGACACCTTCCGCGCTGCCGCCATTGAGCAGTTGGAGGTGTGGGCTGGTCGCGCAGGGGCCACCATCATCAAGCAGTCGATGGGTGCCGACCCCGCATCGGTGGCATTCGACACCCTCAAATCGGCAGTGGCAGGTGGCGCAGATGTGGTGCTTATCGACACCGCAGGTCGTCTGCACAACAAAATCGGCCTGATGAACGAGCTGTCGAAAATTCGCAACGTGATGGCAAAGGTGATACCCGACGCACCCCACGAGGTGATGTTGGTGCTCGATGGCAGCACAGGTCAGAATGCCTTCGAGCAGGCCAAGCAGTTCACCGCAGCCACCGCAGTAACCTCGCTGGCAATCACCAAGTTGGACGGTACTGCCAAGGGTGGTGTGATTATCGGCATCAGCGACCGTTTCCATATCCCCGTGCGCTACATCGGCATCGGCGAGGGTATCGACCAGCTCAAAGTATTCGACCGCGAGGAGTATGTCAACGCCCTATTCGGAGAGTAGATTATGGCACGCAAAGGAGCAAAAACCATAAACGTCATTACGCTCGGCTGTTCGAAAAACCTTGTCGATAGCGAGCACATAATGGCCCAATTGGAGGCGGCAGGTTACGATATAATCTTCGACTCCAACGACACCGACGCACGCATCGTAATCATCAACACCTGCGGCTTCATAGGCGATGCCAAAGAGGAGTCTATCGAAACAATCCTCTCGTCGGTACAGGCCAAGGAGGAGGGATTGATTGATAAACTCTATGTAATAGGCTGTCTGAGTGAGCGTTATGCCGACGAGATGAGAGAGGAGATACCCGAGGTTGACCAATACTTCGGAGTGCGCGACATCTCGGGCGTGGTACGCGAACTCTGTGGCGAGTGGCGCGACGACCTTGCTACCACCCGCGTGCAGACCACACCAGAGCATTACGCCTACCTCAAAATCGGCGAGGGGTGTAATTGGCACTGCGCCTACTGCGCCATACCGCTTATTCGCGGCAACCACACCTCGGTACCTATGGAGGTACTCATCGAGGAGGCTACCCGTCTGGCCGAGAGTGGCGTGAAGGAGTTGATAATCGTGGCGCAGGACACCACCTACTATGGCAAAGACCTCTACGGTCGCCGAGCATTGGCGGAGCTGTTGGAGAAGTTGTGCCGCGTGGAGGGCATCGAGTGGATAAGACTCCACTACGCCTACCCCACCGACTTCCCCGACGATGTGATTGAGGTGATGGCACGCGAGGAGAAGATTTGTAAGTATCTGGATATTCCGTTGCAGCACATATCGGATAGCCAATTGAAGGCTATGCGCCGCCGAATAGACAAGAAGGGCAGCGTGGAACTCATTGAGCGGCTGCGTAGTAGAATACCCGACATCGCACTGCGCACCACTATGTTGGTGGGCTTCCCCGGCGAGACGGAGGAGGACTTCGCGGAGCTGTTGGAGTTTGTGCGCGAGGTGCGCTTCGAGCGACTCGGCGCCTTCGCCTACTCCGAGGAGGAGGGTACTCCCTCGGCACAGATGACCGACGATGTGCCCGCCGAGGTGAAGGAGAGCCGCGTGGAGCGACTGATGGCGTTGCAGAGCAGCCTCTCGCTCGGCAACAACCAGCGACGAGTGGGCGAAGAGGTGAAGGTAATCATCGACTCGCGCGAGGGCGACTTCTGGATTGGTCGCTCGCAGTACGACTCGCCCGAGGTGGACCAGGAGTTGCTCATCACATCGCCCAAGCGACTAAAAATCGGCAATTTCTACACCGTGCGCATCACCGAGGCCGACGAGTTCGACCTCTACGCCGAGTTGGTCAAATAGTTCTATTTTCGCCTCTGCCCGTCGGGTGGGGGCGAAAAATTTTTGTAGATAAGAAATTTTTATTATACTTTTGTAGTTTTACTAACGAAATCAATACCGACGGAAGATGGCAAAGCACCCCGTAGTAGCATCGCTCACCGAGAAGGTGGGCCGACTCATCGAGCAAAATGTTCGATTGGAGAGGGAGTGCGCAGAGCTCATCGGGCAGCGCGACAAAGCCAAGAGCGAGAATCGCCGACTGAAAGAGGAGATGCAGGCAATGGAGCATCGCCTGTCGTTGCTCGAAATGGGTAGTGGTATGAGCGGTAACGACGAGGAGGTAAAACGTGCCCGACAGCAGATCAATCGACTTGTGCGGGAGATTGACCGCTGTATTGCAATGATGAACAAGTAGCAGGCAGTAAGCCGTAAGAGATGGACGAAAAACGTAAATTGGATATAAAACTCAACATTGCAGGTCGCCCCTACGAACTCTCTATCGACCGAGAGCGCGAGGAGGTCTATCGCAAGGCAGAGCGCGAGGTGAACAAGTTTGTGGCCTCCACTCAGTCGCAGTTGGTGCTGGGCAACGAGGGCTATCTGGCTCTGGCAGCACTCCAATTTGCGGTACAGAAATTGATGATGCTCTCGCAGCGCAGCATAGACGACGATTTGGAGGCTCTATCGGCACTCGACGCTATGGTTGACAAGCAACTCAATAAGTTGTAAAACAACCTCATAAGGGCACAACCAAAGGCAGTAGATTGCTTCGGTTTATATCGGTTAATATACCGGCATCCGACCCATCGCTGCACTACGGAAAACGAACAAAAGAGTTCTTTTAACATATTTAGAGGAATTGATACCCGCATAGATTCCAAGAACATTTGCGAAACTCGACACTTATTACTTATTGAGGGTAACTCGTTCAGTCAAAAACAGGCCTTAACCACCCACGGGTGGTGTATCCACGCGGTACCGTTGGACGTTTGCGATTGTTTCGGAGTCCTCACACATGACGATTTAGGAGCTTCGTCAAAGACTTGATTGGAAACTCTATGCGGTTTTTTTTGAACCATTAAACCTAATATATATTTATTTTTTAAACACGAAATTGGACTATGGATATATTGTTAACAGCAATCATCAGCGCCGTCGTAGCAGTGGGTATATATGTGGTGATTGTGAAATTTGTCACCAAAAACACACTCAGCAAGCTGCGTGAGCGTGCCCTCAAAGAGGCTGAGGCCGAGGGCGAGATGATTAAGAAGGAGAAGATGCTCCAAGCAAAGGAGAAGTTTATTCAGCTCAAAAGCGAGCACGACCGTACCGTCAACGAGCGCAACCAGAAGCTCAACCAGCGCGAGCAGGGCATCAAGCAGACCGAGAACCATCTGAACCAGCAGCGTAGCGAGCTCGACCGCAAGAACAACGAGATTGAGAAACTGCGCGAGCAGATGAACAACCAGATTGCCGCCCTCGAAAAGAAGAAAGAGGAGGCCGACCGCATCATCAAGGAGCAGAACGTGCGCCTCGAACAGATCGGTGGCATCAGCAGCGAGGAGGCAAAGAATATTCTCATCGAGAATATGAAGCAGGAGGCCGAGGCTGACGCCGCAACATACATCAACGAGACCCTCGAAGAGGCTAAGATGACAGCAAGCAAGGAGGCAAAACGCATTGTCGTTCAGACCATTCAGCGCGTAGCAACCGAGACCGCCATCGAGAACTCGGTGACCGTATTCAACATCGACTCCGACGAGGTCAAGGGTCGTATCATCGGCCGCGAGGGTCGTAACATCCGCGCCTTGGAGGCTGCTACGGGTGTTGAGATTATCGTCGATGACACCCCCGACGCCATCATCCTCTCGGGCTTCGACCCCGTACGTCGCGAGATTGCCCGTCTGGCACTCCACCAGCTGGTGACCGACGGTCGTATCCACCCCGCACGCATCGAGGAGGTTGTGGCTAAGGTGAAACGCCAAATCGAGGAGGAGATTGCCGAGGTGGGCAAGCGCACCACTATCGACCTCGGTATCCACAATATGCACCCCGAGCTGATTCGTCTGATTGGTAAGATGAAGTATCGCTCGTCGTACGGTCAGAACCTCTTGCAGCACTCGCGCGAGACCGCTAACCTCTGCGGCATTATGGCTGCCGAGTTGGGCCTCAACCCCAAAATCGCACGCCGCGCAGGTCTGCTCCACGACATAGGCAAGGTGCCCGACGATGAGCCCGAGTTGCCACACGCAATTATCGGTATGAAGCTCTGCGAGAAGTACAAGGAGAAGGCAGAGGTATGCAACGCTGTCGGCTCGCACCACGACGAGGAGGAGATGACATCGCTCATCGCACCCATCGTGCAGGTGTGCGACGCTATCTCGGGTGCTCGCCCCGGCGCACGCAGCGAGGTGGTTGAGTCGTACATCAAGCGTCTGAAAGAGATGGAGGATATCGCTATGGCATACCCCGGCGTGATGAAGACCTACGCTATCCAGGCCGGTCGTGAGTTGCGCGTAATTGTGGGCAGCGAGAAGATTTCCGACCAGGAGGCTGAGCAACTGTCGCACGACATCGCCAAGAAGATCCAGGCCGAGATGACCTATCCCGGCCAGGTGAAGATCACCGTAATCCGCGAAACCCGCTCAGTAAGCTACGCAAAGTAAACACTTCGATAGCAATACCCAAAGAGCCTCCGAAAACGAGGCTCTTTTTTTGTAAAAAGTGTTTTGCTTTTTCTTTCGAGCCTTTTTGTAAAAAGGCTCCCCAAAAACTTTTGTACTATTTAGTTTGCGGGTTTAGGAATAACTTGCAGTTATTACGATACAAAATAGATATAGAGAAGTCAAGTAAACTTGACTTCTCTATATCTATTTTCCATCGTACTCTCGTCGAGAGTAATCCCTAAACCCGAAAAACAAAACTATTACAGAAAAAAGTTATTGTTGAGAAGCAATTATTACTCAAAGA
>JAFXAY010000001.1 GCA_017521965.1 Tidjanibacter sp.
CAGAGGTCGGGTGTCATATTATAGTAGTGCTTATTGCAGATTAGAATGCGTACTCTACTATCTTATCTGCATATTGCGACCAACTTGGATCGTTTTTGTAGGCATTGATAATGCTATCATCATCGGATGCAGGAACATAGATTTTGAGATTATCCTTGTTGAAGCCCCAAAATATACTTTCCATATCATTTACTATTGGTGGAGTCGTTGCTTTGCAATAGAAATTATCTATATCGCAACAATAAAAGGCATAGTCTCCAATCGATTTTAGAGTTGCGGGTAGTGTGATGGTTACAAGATTTTCACACTCAGAAAATGCCTCATTTCCTATCGACTCAACATCCTCGGAAATTGTAATATTCTGGATTGTTTCATTCTTGTAAAATGCTAAGATACCAATGTCTGTAATACCGGTGGGAGTGGTATAATCGGTAATGCCTGCAGGCGCAAAACTTACTAACTTACCATCAATTACCAAGCAGCGACCATCGTCAGAAGCATAACCACCAATAAATCTTTCCAGACTTGTACAACCACCAAATACCGCATATCCAATTGAGATTGGTTTATCTGTTTTGGGAATCGTTACACTTCTCAACGAGGAGCAATCTTCGAATACTCCATATTCAAGGGTATCAACACTCTCGGGGATTGTAATCGACTCCAAAGCCGTATTATTCATAAATGCTCGTTGGCGAAGCTTTTTAAGAGTAGCGGGGAGTCTTACGCTTCTTAAAGCTGAGTTCCAATAAAATGCCTCTTTACCAATCTCCGTAATACCATCGGGAAGAGTTAAACTGGTAAGAACAGAACAATGACCATAGAAAGCCCTGTCCAAGATTTTAGTAGGTGCAGTTTCAAATCCCACTATTCCTCTGCCTGTTGCCGAATCCCAATTGTTCCAGATCCAACGTATCCCGGAGTCGAAAGGAGGATAGTTAGGGTCTTTCCTACTACTATATGACTCCCATTGCGCTGTTCCTGAGTACCAAATCTGGGTGCTGGGCGGGAGACGCTCTTCCTGCAAGGAGTGCGATTCGATGGTGGTGTAGCGAATATCGCCACGATCCACAACTAAATTTTGATACTCTTTGCTGAAACTCTCTTCACCGTTGGTTACGGTGATGGTAAAGTTGTAGGTACCGGTAGGAACGGGCACATAGAATACTGCGTCGTTGGCCCTTTCGAGCGAGAAGTTGATGGTCACACTCTTCTCGGCAGCCACGTCGGTTGCGGTAGTCACGAATTTGGATGACATATCGACCATCTCGCCGGAGAACTCGCCTGTAATCTTCTTGTCGGCAGTCAGCGTGAAAGTCTGGTTATTGCCCGCTTTCAGACCAGGGAGCTTAATGGCAATGGTACCGCCAAGGTGATAGAAGTAGTCGTAATTATATGCTATCATAAGCCACATAGGGGATGCTAAACTGGTACTACCTGTGAAGAAGTCGTTATCAACCGATTCGTAGGTGTAGGTGGTGGGATACTCAAAGGTGACTACATTGCCAACGATGCTCTTTGTACCCTCGTAAGGGTAGATGGCATAACCTTGGGGTTCTACATAGCCGGTGAAGGTTGCAGAGGAGGCGCGGTCTTCGCAATCGGTAGTAAATTTGCTGAGTGTAGTGCCAACTGCAATAGCATCGCCTTTGTGCCAGTAGAATTGTCCGTAGCTCATATCGAAGCCTCCACGCGAACTATTGTTATAGTTCTCGGCCGAAAGTTCAAGTGTATAGACCTTCTCAATCTCATCGTTGAGATTATCTGTTGTACAGCTCACCGCCAGGAGGGCAAAAGCAGCGAGTGCAATCGTAAAAATTCTTTTCATAGTCTTAATAATTGTTGTTCAAAATTTGTTAAAAAGGTTTTGGATAACCATTTTCGCCGCCTTTACCACCAATGGTACTCTGTGCGATGCCTGCTTCAACTGTTACCTCGATAATCTCTACCGTAGGTGTGGAATAGATTTTTGTGTTCATAGTTTTTACTCTTTTAATTATTTATTATTGTGTTTATTTCTAATACAATACAAAAGTTCAGCAGTTTTATTCTGTCACCTGCCGAACTATTTTCGGCTGGTTAATAGTACAAAAATAGTTAAATAATTGTAAAATGCAAACATTAATTGAAAAATTTAGTTTTTTTTTTAACCACATAGCCTATTTATCTAACTCAAAGGTAAAGTATATAACAAAACACCCGACCTCAGCCGAGGTCGGGTGCCTTGTTATATGTAAGATAAATCGTTACGAAATATGCTTGTGGTAGGCGCGGCGGCGTTTGTGCTGCTCCTTGTCGAGAGCCTCCCACTGCTGCTGAACTTTGATGTTGTTCTCCAACTCGGGGTTGCTCTCCATATTCTCAACGCCCATTGCGATAAAGCGCGGCATCAGGTCGTTGATAATCATTGCATTGACACCCTTGTTCTGGTAGTCAGGGTGAACAGCCACCAAGAGGAAGTCTATCTCCTTAGGCTTGCTGCTGAGCAGCGGTTTGAGGAAGTGAATCCAGCCAAAGGGGAATAATTTACCGCCCGAACGTTGCAGCGCTCGGCTGAACGAGGGGAGGGTAACACCCATACCGACCAGATTATCATCCTTGTCGGCAATCAGCGAAACAAGTTTCAGGTTAATCAGAGGCAGGTAGGCAGCAATGTACTGCTCAATCTGCTTATCGCTCAACATTGAGTAGCCATAGAGCACCGAGTAGCAGGTGTTCACCAAGTCGAAGAGGGGCTTGCCATACTTCTTGACCAGCACCTTACGCGATTTGAGTTCCACGGAGTGGAGGTCGAAGCGTTTGGCAACAAGTGCCGAGATACGCTCGGTGCGCTCCCAATTCTCCTCGGGGAGTTTGAGCAGAAACTCCACCCAATCGACATCCTTGGTGTAGCCCAGAGTTTCGAGGTGCTGGGGGTAGTAGGGGTGGTTGTAGATGGTAACCATCGTGCCCACTCTGTCGAAGCCCTCGACGAGCATACCCTCGGGGTCGAAGTCGGTGAAGCCTAAGGGGCCTTGCACCTCGGTCATACCGCGCTCCTTGCCCCACTGCTCCACAGTGTCGAGCAGGGCGCGAGCAACTTCCAGACTATCGATAAAGTCTATCCAGCCAAAGCGTACTGCCTTGACGTTCCAAGTCTTATTTGCTTTGTGGTTGATAATGGCTGCCACACGACCAACGATTTTGCCATCTTGGTAGGCCAAAAAGTAGTCTGCCTCGCAGAACTCGAAGGCAGCATTGCGATCTTTGCGAAGTGTGTTGACGGTGTCCCCAAACAGGTCGGGAACAAAGTTGGGGTGACCTTTATAAAGGTCGAGGTTAAATTGAACGAAACGCTTTAATTGTGCTTTTGTTGTAACCTTAACTATTTCTATCGGCATTAGCAGTAGTTATTTTGGTTATAATTTGCGTAAAAATAGACATTTTCGTGCAAATAGCCAAATTTTGACACTCTCCATACCACAAAAAACAGGCGCAATACCCACTTTGGCTGTGAGTATTGCGCCCGTAAATGTTAGATTGTCAGACTATTTGATGCCCAATTTCGACTTGATAGCCTTAGGAATCGAATCCTTGTGAACAAGCACAAAGATAGTCTTTGCCTTTACATACTCCTCCGACAGATAGTGGTAACCGGTGCCATTGCGCTCGGTGCCCCACGAGTTCTTGGTCTTGTAGTACTTCACACCGTCTTGGTCGGTAGCGATACCGGTGATGTGCTCCAAGTGGTCGTCGGTGGTCGAGAAGTTCTCGTAGCCCTTCTGGCGGCTCTCCTGAGTCACTGCCACCTCGGCGGGCTTAGCGGTGAGCACCTGTGCC
>JAFXAY010000074.1 GCA_017521965.1 Tidjanibacter sp.
ACTCTATATCTCTATTTTGTTTGTAATAACTACAAGTTATTCCTAAACACGCAAACTAAATAGTACAAAAGTTTTTGGTTCCGCTTTTTACAAAAAGCGGAGAAAACAAAAAGGCTCAAAAAAATAACTTACCAGACAATTGGGGTTTTGCCTTGGGTGGTGAGGTAGTTGTTGGCTTGCGAGAAGTGTCGGCAGCCGATGAATCCGCGATATACGGAGAGGGGTGAGGGGTGTGCGCTTTTGAGTATGAGGTTATTTTCGGGGTGGGCTATGGTGAGTCCTTTGCGTTGTGCGTAGCTCCCCCAGAGTAGGTAGACTATCCCGCTGTGATGTGTGGATAGTATGCGCACCACGGCGTCTGTGAACTGCTCCCAGCCGCGCCCCGCGTGTGATGCTGCTTTGTGTGCCTCGACGGTGAGCACGGAGTTGAGCAGGAGCACCCCTTGCTCTGCCCAGCGGTCGAGGTTACCTGTGGTGGGTATGGGTGCGCCGGTGTCGTCGGCTATCTCCTTGAATATGTTGACGAGCGAGGGTGGTATCTTTATCCCGTCGGCCACGGAGAAGCAGAGGCCATTGGCCTGCCCCTCTTCGTGGTAGGGGTCTTGACCTATTATTACAACTTTTACACGGTCGGGCGGACACATATCGAATGCGCGGAATATATTACGCCCGGCGGGGTATATGCGCTTTGTGGCGTACTCGTTGCGCACAAATGATGTCAGATCCTCGAAGTAGGGCTTGTCGAACTCCTCTTGCAGGAGTGCTTTCCAATCGGTATTTATCTTTACGTCCATAGTTGTTCGGGTTGGTTATCGTATCAGGCAGAGTATGTTGTTGCCACCTACCTCTTTGAATATGAGTTCGGGTAGGGGAGTGCCGCGAAATTCGGCTCGGAGGGTGCAGTGCGGGATATCTACCGAGGTGATGATTATATCTTGCAGGAAGTCCACGCCCTCGGTGGCCAGATACTTATATATGGCCTCCTTTGCCGACCAGAGTAGTGGACGGAATAGGGGGTGGTTGCTCTCGGGGAGTAGCTCCTCGCGGGACGATATGTAGCGGGAGGCTACGCGGGCGAAGTTGCGCGCAGTGGACTCTATGTCGATGCCGCACTTGGTGGGGCCGACGACTACTGCCGCGTAGTGGGTGTTGTGCGACACGCTTATCTGCCACTCGCTGCCGATGAGGTGGGGCGCGCCTGAGGGGAGGTAGCCAATCCCGGGAGTGCTGCCTATGAGCGAGCGCAGTGCTGTGCGCCACGCGAGTTGCTCGGCACGTCGCTTGTCGGCGGTGAGGGTGGCTATGTAGGCACGGTCGGTGGGGGTGAGCAGGCTCTCGGAGCCTTCACCTATGGCAACCAATGCCACCTTGTGGCTATCGAACTCTGTGATTTGCAATGTGTTAGTGGGATTAGAGTTGCTCAACTTTTATCTTGTCGGCCTTGCGACCCTCGACGCTCTCCACCGTGAAACGCACGGAGTGGAAGGTCATCTTGTCGCCCTTGCGCAGGAACTCACGCTTGCGCTCCAAGAGCATACCTGCCACCGTCTCGGCCTGACCCTTGCAGTCGTCAAATGTGCCCTCCGATAGGCCGAGCACGCGCTCCAAGTCGCCGATGTGGGTCTTACCCTCGAAGAGGTAGATGCCATCGCCAAGCCTCTGGAAGAAACTCTCGTCGATGTCGCTCTCGTCGGATATCTCTCCTACAATCTCCTCCAAGATATCCTCCAAGGTGACAAGTCCAACCGTAGAGCCATACTCATCGACCACTATGGCGACGTGTACCTTGCGACTGCGGAACTCCTCCAACATATCGCCGAGTTTGTTGTGCTCGGGGGTGAAGTAGGCGGGGCGGAGCAGAGTGCTCCACTCGAAGTCGTCGCCACGCGAGATGTGGGGTATCAGGTCCTTGACGTAGAGCACACCCTCGATGTTGTCGAGTGTGTCGCGATAGACGGGTATGCGCGAGTAACCCGAGCCGATGATGAGCTCCTTGACCTTCGAATAGCTCTCCTCGATGTTGAGCGCGGCGATGTCCAATCGGGGGTGCATCACGTCGCGCACCTCGCTGTTAGCGAGCTGCACGATGCCGCTGAGCATCTGTCGCTCCTCCTGGTCGGTCTGTTCGGTCATCTCCAATGCGTCGGAGAGCTCATCGACCGATATGTCGGTGCGGTGTCCTCGCTTCTCGGCAAGGCCTGCGGAGTACTTTACAAGGATAAAGGTGAGGGGGGTGAACAACTTGCGCACGCCGAGCAGAGGGACAGCAATCAGCATTGCAAAGCGCTCGGGGTTGTAGTTGGCAAACACCTTGGGCATAATCTCACCAAAGAGCAACAGAAGGAAGGTGACCAACACCGTCTTTATCGCAAACTCCCAACCTGTGGTGTTGAAGAGTAGTAGCCCGTCGATGAAGTTGTTGCAGAGGATTACGATACAGATGTTTATTAAGTTGTTGAGCACCAATATAGTGGCCAGCAGGTAGTCCTGCTCGTCGAGTAATCGGAGTGCTGCCTTGCTGCGCGTAGAATCCTTAGAGCGGATGCTCTCCAACTGCGCGGGCGAGAGCGAGAAGAAGGCGGTCTCGGAGCCCGAGGCGAGTGCCGATACGCAGAGCAGAGCCACGATGATAACAAGCCACACCGCCATCTGCGGGGTGAAAGGGAGTAGTTGTGCTATCTGACAGAGTGTTACCAATGCGGTCAAAAATTATGTTAGACTATCCGAAGAGTGTGCCACCGTTCTGAGGTGCTTTGGGCTCTTCGCGCTCAGGCTCTTGGGGCTGGAATACCACCTTACCCTGCTTACCACCGCCCAGCAGGTGCATACCGCGAGTGGTGTAGGAGGGACGTGCCGAACATTTGTCGATGTCGTCGAAGCGATCTTTATGGCGCAGTTTCAGCACCGTAGCCTCCACGGGGGGACGTTTGATCTCCAACTTGGGGGTGGTGGGCTGCTTGGTGGGGGTGAAACCACTATTCGTGTCGGGCTGTGGCTGCTTGCCGATAGCACCAGGTACGGTGGCGTCGGCCAAGTCGAAGCCGGTGGCGATGATGGTGAGCTCTATCTCGTCGTCGAGGTCGCTCTGCTCGCCTGCACCCCAGATGATGTTGGCATCGTTGCCATCGAAACTCTTGCTTGCGCGCTTCTGAATCAGGTTGAGCGCCTCCTGTGCCTGGTCGAAACTTACAAGGTCGCCCGAACTGTACGAGAGGTTGAAGAGGATATTCTTCGCACCGCGTATATCCTGATGGTTGAGCAGCGGCGAGGAGAGTGCCTGCTCCACTACCTGAGTAATCTTGTCGGAGCCCGTAGCCTTTGCCGAGCCCATAAGTGCCATACCGCTATTCTGCATCACGGTCTTAACATCGGCAAAATCGACGTTGACAATACCGTGGCGGGTGATAAGCTCGGCGATACCCTTGGCGGCAGTTGCCAAGATGTCGTCTGCCTTGCCGAAGGCCTCCTTGATGGGGAGCGAGCCATATATCTTCTGTATGTTGTCGTTGCGGATAACCACCAACGAATCGACGTGCTGCTGCAACTCCTCCAAGCCCTGACGTGCCTGATTCTCGCGCACCTTACCCTCGATGAAGAAGGGGAGTGTGACGATACCCACCGTCAGTATGCCCTTGTTGCGGGCAGCCTTGGCGATGACAGGTGCTGCGCCCGTACCCGTACCACCACCCATACCGGCGGTGATGAAGAGCATCTTGATGCCCTCCTCTTCGAGGCGAATCATTATCTCGTCGAGTGTTTCGAGCGCTGCCTGCTTGCCTCGTTTGGGGTCGTTGCCCGCACCCAGACCCTCGCCAAGCTGTATCTTGGTGTCGATAGGGCTATTGTCGAGTGCCTGACGGTCGGTGTTGCAAATCATAAACGACACACCCTTGATGCCGAGGTCGTACATATGGTTGACAGCGTTGCCGCCTGCACCACCAACACCCAGCACCATAATATAGGATTTCTGCTTACGCTCAACGCCTTTGATTACGGAAAGTATGCTATCGTCTGTAAAACTGTTCATCTCAATCTCTCTTTTTCTGTTAAAGAACACCTAACTCCATTAGTTGAACGACTCGTCCTCGTCGTCAACCACGCCAAACATCTTGTCGAATAATTTGCCGACAATGCCTTTCAGACCACCGCCTTCGCCATTTGCGGAGTCGTTATCCTTCTTGGTCTTCTTGGTTTTCTTGGCCTTTTTAGCCTTGCGCTTAGGCTGCTCGAACTCCTCGTCATCCTCTTCCTCGTAGTGACCATCGTAGGGATTGACGCTTTCGTCGTCCACGGTGTTGGTCTGCGGACGGGTGAATACCACACCACCATCGCTGCTTTGCTCGCTCTGTGCCGAGAGCAGGTCGGGGTTCTGCGCCAAGAGCAACACACCTGCGGCAGTTGCCAAGCGGGGGTCGCTGACGAGCTCTTTGCTCTCGTCGCTGATGTTGAAGTCGGCCGAGGCCAGACGTACATCGTAGCCTGTACGCTCCTCGAAGAGTTTGTCGATGCCTTTGAGCAGCGAGCCGCCACCGGTCAGTACGATACCCGAAGCCAACTTCTCGCTCATACCCGAGTCCTTAATCTCGCCAATCACATACTCGATGATGTCGAGCACGCGAGCCTCGATGATGGTACTCAGGTCGCGGAAGGTGATCTGCTTAACCTCGTGCTTGGTGCGACCGGGGATATTTATGGTCTTGTTAATCAGGTTGTCGGGAATCCCGCTTGCCACAGCGTAACCGTGGGCCACCTTCAAGTCCTCGATGTGCAGGTCGGGGATAGAGGCCGAGCGAATATCCTTATTGATGACGTTCATACCCATAGGTATCACCGCCACGTGGCGCAGTACGTTGTAGCTCCAAATGCAGACCGAGGTAGTGCCTGCACCCAAATCCACAACTACCACTCCGAGCTCCTTCTCGTCCTCGGTAGCCACTGCCACCGACGAGGCCAGAGGTGCTGCGAAGAGCCCTTTGCGCTTCACACCCACGCGGTCGAATACCTTCTGGTTGCGCTCGATGGAGCTCTTGTTGGCAACGATGAAGTTGAACGTAGCACCCAGCTGATGGCCAAAGCGACCTACGGGTGAGGTGGTCTGCTCGTGGTTGTCGATGGTGTAGGACTGCGGGATACGCTCCAAAATCACCATACTCTCCTCGGGGGGCTGTACGTTGTCCATATTGTCTTTGAGTTTGCGTACATCCTCCTCGCGTACCTCGCCATCGTTGCCGACATAGACGAAGTAGGAACTTGTTGCCGATTGGATATGCTGACCCGAGAACGATGCGTATGCCTCGTCGATGGTGATGCCCAGACGCTGCTCCGTATCGTTCAGAGTGGTGCGGAGTGCCTTGGTGACACTCTCGATGTTGGAAATCTCGCCCTTCACCACACCATCGCTGAGTGGTTTGAGTGCTACATCGACCACATTAAGTTTACCATCGGCCTCTTTGGTGCCGACAGCAACTACAATATCGCTACATCCTAAGTCAATCGCTACTGTGTACTTACTCATTGTTCAGTTCTCCTTATAATTACCTCGTTATCGTATTCAATATCAATCACCTCTGCTCCTATCCACCCCTCCTCGGTGGCTGCCGAGCGGTAGAAGTGGTAGAGCTTGCGCAACTTGCTCTGGTAGTTGTCGAGTGTGCCTAAATAGATAATATGACCTCCCACACGAGGTACAAGCTCCACGCGTGGCTCCTTAAATGCCACTCCGTCAGACTCTTGCACTCCGCCTGTAAGGTTTATCTGCACAATCTGAGCACTCCAAAACTCTATTTGCTCAATATATTCTACAAAATTAATCAGTTTGCAAAGAAATAAATAGTTTTTATCACTCTTTTTTTCATTATCCTCCACAAATTTTTCCAACTCGCCACGGAAGTCGTTGGGGAAAGGCAGAGGAAGAGTGCCTGTGATGATGGGAACATACTGCGCAGCACCCGTCACAATCGGCTCAATGTAGCCATCGTCGGTCAGGTAGAAGTGCGCACCGTCGCTGCTGGCCACCCTCAATATCGGGCGACGCTGAGTGAGCTCCACACGCATCGTGCGCGAGAAGTCGAGATAGGTGTTCGACTCGCGGACAAAGTTGTGCGAGGCTACCATATTGTTGATACTCTGCGTGTTGATGCTATCGTATAGTCTGCCGACCGGATTCATACGGGCAGTATCAATCCAGTAGGCCACCTCGTCGGGGGAGAGTATCTCCACCTTGTCGCGGTCGGTGATGGTCACCTCCACATCGGCCACCCTCAGGCGTGAGTGGTGCTCATCGGTGAGCCTCCAAGCCCAGATGACATAGGCGACAATCGCACCCCAGACCAACAAGGTCAGGACAACCGATAATATCTTCTTCCACATCGTTTGTTACTACTTTTGCTTCTCTGTTACTACTCTTCTGTTGCTGCTCTGAGTCGTTCATCGCGCTCGGCCAGACGCGAGGCAATATCATTGCAGTGCTGGTCGATGTTGCCCGCACCGAAACTCACCACCACATCGACCTGCGATGCGCCAACCTCCTGCGCCAGACGCTCCTTGCTCACAATGCGGTGAGGCACAGTGAGTAACTCGGCAATCATCTCCGAGCTGACCCCCTCGATAGGCTCCTCGCGTGCGGGGTAGATAGGAATCAGTATCACCTCGTCGGCCAGCGACAACGCCTCGGCAAACTCGGTGTAGAAGTCGCGGGTGCGGGTGTAGAGGTGAGGCTGGAATATGGCGGTCAACTTTCTGCGTGGCTCACTGAATATCTCGCGGAGCGAGGTGATGGTGGCCCTGAGCTCCTCAGGGTGGTGGGCGTAGTCGTCGATATAGACCGTGCGCGGGGTGTTGAGGTAGCACTCCATACGACGTTTCACGCCGCCAAACTCTTCGAGTGCTTTGCGCAGCAATTCGTCATCTACCTCGCCTGCTGCCCACACTGCCGCCACTGCCGCCACGCAGTTCTCGACGTTGACCTTGCCGATAATGCCTAACTTACAGTCGGTTATGGTGCGGTCGGGGCAGACAATATCGAAGCGGTAGCGACCATCGTCACACAGAGTTAGGTTGGTAGCGTAGAAGTCGGCCTCGGCCTCCACCGCATAGCGATAGACGCTGATGGCGGGGTTATCGATTTGGACCTCCACACCTCTCTTTATAATGAGCGAGCCACCCGCATTAATCTGTCGGATAAATTGAGCGAAGGCTGCTTTCAGGTTCTCGTGAGTACCATATATATCCAGATGGTCGGCATCGGTGGCAGTCACCACAGCCACATCGGGGAACAGACGAAGGAAGGAGCGGTCGTACTCGTCGGCCTCCACCGCAAAGCGGTTACCGCTGCCGAGTACCAAATTGCTGTTGAAGTTGCGCGATATGCCACCCAAAAAGGCGTTGCCGCCACCCGTCAGGCAGTGGTTGAGCCACGCTACCATAGTCGTAGTCGAGGTCTTACCGTGGGTGCCCGAGACCGCCATCACATACTTGCCTGCCGCGAGGTGGCCAAGTATCTCCGAGCGCTTGACAACCTCGAAGCCCTCCGAGCGAAACCAGCAGAGCTCGCAATGGTCGGCAGGTATGGCAGGGGTATAGACCACCAGCACCTCCTCCTTGTTGCGGAACTCCTCGCCGATGGCCTCCAACGACTCCTCGTAGTGCACCTGTGCCCCCTCGGCCTCCAACTGCTCGGTGAGTGGGGTGCGGGTGCGGTCGTAGCCCGCCACAAGGCAACCTTCGTGCATAAAGTAACGAGCCAAGGCGCTCATACCAATTCCGCCAATACCAACAAAATATACTCTCTTTTTCATATCTGTCCAACTATTTTTTGGTCTGCTCACTCTCTTCGAGGAGCTCGATAATCAGGTTTGCTACTCGGTCTGCCGAGTCGGCTATTGCCAGAGCGCTGATGTTGTTGCTAAGCGCCGCAAGACGCTCCTTATCAGCCACAAGAGCCTCGGCCTCGGCCATCACCCTGCCCACTGCCTCGCTGTCGGGAACAAGGAGTGCAGCCCCCTTGTCGGCCAGCGCCTTGGCATTTTTGGTCTGGTGGTCCTCCGCCACATTGGGCGAGGGAACAAAGATTGTCGGCTTACCCACCAAGCACAACTCCGACACCGTGCAGGCCCCCGAGCGCGACACCACCACATCGGCCGCCGCATAGGCGTAGTCCATGCGGTCGATAAATGCTCCGCGCCATAGGCCCTCTGTGCTCTTACCATCCATAAATGCCGCCATCTCGCGGTCGTAGTACTTTCCGTTCTGCCAGATTACCTGCACTCTGCGCCCCTCGGGGTGGGTGCCAATCCAACTCTTCATCACCTCGTTGAGGGTGCGTGTGCCGAGCGAGCCACCCACGACAAGTATTGTCGGCACACCCTCTTTCAGCCCGAAGTGGGCGAGAGCCTCGGCTCGGTCGGTACTCCTGTCAAAGCGACCACGCAGTGGATTACCCGTCATCACAATTCGCTCTGCGGGGAAGAAACGCTCCATACCGTCGTAGGCCACACATATTCGGCGTGCGCGGCGCGAGAGTATCTTATTGGTCAGTCCGGCATAGGAGTTCTGCTCCTGAATGAGCGTGGGTACCCCCATACGTCCAGCCTGCCAGAGCAGGGGAGCACTCGCATAGCCTCCAAAGCCTGCTGCTACATCGGCACCAAACTCCTTTATGGTGCGACGCGCCTTGCGGAGCGAACGGATAACCTTAATCGGCAATGACAGGTTGCGCCAAAACTCCTTGCGGTAGAGTCCTGCTACGGGCAGACCCACAATCTGGTAGCCGAGGGCGGGTATCTTCTCCATCTCCATCTTACCCTCAGCACCCACAAAGAGTATCTCCACCCCGTCGCCCAACTTGCGTGTGAGCGCCTCGGCAACTGCCACTGCGGGGTAGATATGGCCACCTGTGCCACCTCCGCTAAGTATCACTCTCTTTTTCATATCTTCACTTATCTCTTGTTGTTCTCCAATAGCGACTCATCTTTCGGGCGATCGAGAGTCTTGCGCTCGGTCTGTCGGCTGATGTTGAGTATCATACCTATCGAGCAGAGCGTAAATAGTAGCGATGTACCACCCTTGCTGATAAGGGGCAACTGCTGACCCGTGAGCGGGAAAAGCCCCACCGACACCATCATATGGATAAATGCCTGCAAGGTGATAATCATCGTAAGTCCCAATACCACAAGGCTTGGGAAGGCTGTACCGCAACGCTGGAATATGCGTATCGAGCGGTAGAAGAGTATCAGGAAGAGTATCATCACCAAGATACCTCCCAGAGCACCATACTCCTCGATGAAAAATGCGTAGGCCATATCGCTCTCTGCCTCCTGCAATATCGAGCGGTGGGTACTCATACCCGGCCCCTTGCCAAAGAGTCCCCCTGTTGCGATAGACATCTTGGCATTGGTGGCCTGCTCGCTCTCTTCGGGGTTGTCGTAGTAGATGTTGCCAGCCTTGTCGGCCACAACATACTCCTTGAACATATTTGGCTGGTAGCCCGCAAGTCGGCTCTTACCCGTGTCACCACGATTGCTCAGCAGCGTAAAAGCCAACACGCCCGCTATGCCGAGCAACAGGAGCAGCTTACCCAAATCCTTCATCTGCATACGCCCGATGAACAACATAACAAAGCACGACACTGCAATAATCAGCGTGGTGGAGTTACTCGTTTTGAGGGTCACCAAGCAGGCGACAGCCATCGGTACAAGCAGTGGCAGGGAGTGGTCGATGATAGTGTTGATATCCTTGCGCTTGGGGTCTTTAAACCACCTCCAAAAGCAAAGACTCGGCATCATATCCCGAGTGTCGATAATCTTTTGTCGCTTGGCAAGTGCATCGGCCAACATCAGCACGACCATAATCTTCAACAACTCAAAGGGCTGAAACTCAATACCAAACAGTGGTAGGCTTCGCTTTACGCCACCAACCTCCGTACCCCAGATGAGCATTGCCAAAGTGAGCAACAGCGACACCACATAGCCAAACTTAATCAGCGGTCGGTACCATTGATAGCGGATAAACGAGGTGACAAACAACGCTACCGCACCCATACCAATCATCTTCAATTGGTCGATGAGTTGGTCGGTCGAGGAGAGTCGCTCCTTGTAGGCGAGGGCGGAGTATGCCACAAAGACGGAGATTACCAACATAATCACCGTTACAGCCCACACCGCCTTGTCGCCGCCAAATATGCGGTCGAAGAGTCGGCGTGCACCACTGCGCAGTTCACCCAAGCCCGTTATTTCGCCCGAATTGTTATCCATTGTTCTGCATCTTCTTTACATACTCCTTGAACTGACGACCTCGGTCCTCGTAATTCTTGAAGAGGTCGAAACTTGCACACGCCGGCGAGAGCAACACCGTGTAACCCTCCTTGGCCACCGAGCGGCACACCTTCATCGCCTCGTCGAGCGACGAAGTGGGATAGACGGGGACTATCTCGCGGAAACTCTCGACAAGTTTCTCGTTATTCAGACCCATACATACCAGAGCCTTAACCTTCTGATAGACCAACTCTTTCAGTGGCTCATAGTCGTTACCCTTGTCGGTACCGCCCGCAATCCACACCGTGGGGCGTGTCATACTGCCCAGCGCGTACCACACCGAATCGACATTGGTAGCCTTCGAGTCGTTGATGTACTCCACACCATCGACCACTCCCGCAGGCTCCAAGCGATGCTCCACACCTTCAAAAGAGTAGAGAGTGGCCAAAATTCTATCACTCGGCACACCTGCCGCCATAGCCGCCAGCGATGCCGCCATAGCGTTGTACATATTGTGCAGCCCCTTGATTTGGAGGCGGCGGCTGTCGATATCCAATTTCTGCTCTCCGTGCGTGAGGTGGATAATACCATCAGCATCAACCAACTCCTTGCTAAATGGTGCGTGGCCGACCGCAGCAGCATACTCCTCCAAACGCGAGGTGATATTTGGGTCGTCTGCCATATATACAAAGGTCTGCTCTGCGCCCTGATTTTGTGCGATGCGCATCTTGCTGGCTGCATAGTTGCCGAACTTGTAGTCGTAGCGGTCGAGGTGGTCGGGGGTGATGTTCATCAGCACACCCACATCGGCGCGGAAATCGTACATACCGTCGAGTTGGAAGCTGCTCAGCTCCAATACATACCAATCCCTCTGCTCGGTGGCTACGCTCAGCGCGAAACTCTTGCCGATGTTGCCGCCCAGACCCACATTGTAGCCCGCCTCGGCGAGTATGCGGTGGGTGAGGGTGGTGGTTGTGGTCTTACCGTTGGAGCCTGTGATGCAGATAGTGTGAGCCGAGGTGTAGCGACCTGCGAACTCAATCTCGGAGATAATCTCCTTCTCTGCCGCACGTAGAGCCTTTATCACCGCCACCTTGTCGGGGATACCCGGGCTCTTGATGACAATATCGGCCTCCATAATGCGCTCCATAGTGTGGCCGCCCTCCTCGAAGCAGATACCTTCGCGGGTGAGCATATCGGCATATCGGTCACTCAGGCGCGACGAGTCGGAGAGGAAGACATCGAAACCCTGCTTCTGTGCCAGGATTGCCGAGCCTACACCGCTCTCGCCACCGCCGAGTACTACTACTTTTTTCTGTTCCATAATTTCTCTATTGGGGTTGGGTTATCGTATTTTAAGGGTTGCAAGGGTAAATGCCGCAAGCAGAATCTGGATAATCCAGAAGCGTACGACAATTTTTGTTTCGGGGAAACCTCTCTTCTGGTAGTGGTGGTGAATAGGGGTCATCAGGAAGATACGACGACCCTCGCCATACTTCTTCTTCGTGCGTTTGAAGTAGCCCACCTGAATAATCACCGAGAAACTCTCCACCACAAAGATACCGCAAAGTATGGGCAGCAACAACTCCTTGCGAATCAGCAACGCGAAGACCGCGATGATACCACCGATGGCGAGGCTGCCCGTGTCGCCCATAAAGACCTGTGCGGGGTGGCAGTTGTACCAGAGGAAACCGATGAGCGCACCCACCATAGCCGCTGCAAATACCGTCAGCTCACCTGAGCCGGGGATATACATAATGTTAAGGTAGTCGGCATAGATGCTGTGGCCCGAGAGGTAGGCAAGCACTCCGAGCACCACAATGATAATTGCCGACACACCCGTCGCCAATCCGTCGATACCATCGGTCAGGTTGGCACTATTCGACACCGCAGTGATGATGAAAATCGCCACCAAGATATAGAGTACCCAAGTGGCTACGTCGCCCGCCTTGCTATCCGACGGTACAAGCCAATGGTAGTCGAACTCGTTGTTCTTCACAAAGGGGATAGTGGTCTTGGTAGTACGCTCACCCACTGCCACGGTCTGCACACTCTCAGTGCCATCGTCGGCCACCACCACCTCGGTACGGGTGCTCTCGGGGTTGTTCTTATCGACAACCACCACCTGCTGGCTGAAACACATCACCGTGCCGACAATGATACCCAGACCTACCTGACCAACAATCTTGAACTTGCCCTGCAAGCCCTCTTTGTGTTTGCGGAAGACCTTGATGTAGTCGTCGGCAAAGCCCAACAGGCCGAGCCACACGGTGGAGATAATCATCAGTTGCACATAGATATTATGCAGGTCGCAGAGCAGCAACACGGGTATCAGCACCGAGCCGAGAATAATGATACCACCCATCGTTGGAGTACCCTTCTTCTCACTCTGACCTTCGAGGCCGAGCTCGCGGATTGTTTCGCCAATCTGCTGACGTTTCAGCCACTTGATAACCTTCCCACCGAATATCATACCCAATATGAGCGCGAGGATAATAGCACCTGCCGAACGGAACGACAGATAGCCAAACATACCCGCGCCCGGAATATCGATAAATCTCCCTAAATACTCAATTAACGCTTTCAGCATTTTTTATTCGTTTTTTATATTGTTGTCTAAATAACTTCCTATTTTACAGATGATTTCTGCTTGAAATAATCGACCAAGTGTTGTTGGTCGGAGAAGGGTAGGTGCTCCTTGCCAACAATCTGGTACTCCTCGTGGCCCTTGCCCGCCACCAAAATCACATCGCCCGCCGAGGCTGTCATCACCGCAGTGCGTATCGCCTGAGCGCGGTCGGCTATGCAGAGGTAGTTGCTCTTTGCTCCCACACCTGCCACCATCTCCTCGATGATTGCGTTGGGCTCTTCGGAGCGCGGATTATCGGAGGTGAAAATCGCGAGTTGCGACTTGCCCACCGCAATAGCCGCCATCTCGGGACGCTTGGTGCGGTCGCGCTCTCCGCCACAACCTACCACCGTGATAATCTTCCCCTGAGGCTCCATCTCTGTAATCGTATCCAACACCTTGTCCAGCGCATCGGGGGTGTGGGCATAATCGACAATGGCAGTCACTCCGCCGCTGCTAATCTGCTCAAATCGGCCCTTCACGCTGCGGAGCGTACTGAGCCCCACGAGCAACTCGCCACGCTCCACACCCAGAGCCGAGGCAATCGAATAGACCGCCAGGATGTTCGAGGCGTTGAACTTGCCGATAAGTCTTACCCACAACTGCTCTCCGTCAATGTCGAGCAACATACCTTCGAGTCCCATCTCCAACACCTTGCAGTTGTGGTCACCCACGCCGCGAGTGGAGTAGAAGAGCTGCTTGGCGCGCGAGTTCTGCACCATCACCTCGCCATTACGGTCGTCGGCATTGACCACCGCTACCGCATCGGCAGGCAGCAGGTCGAAGAGGCGTTTTTTTGCCTTGATATACTCGGCAAAGGTCTTGTGGTAGTCCAGGTGGTCGTGAGTGATGTTGGTAAATGCCGCCACCTCAAACCTCAATCCGCCAATGCGCTCCTGCACTATGCTATGGCTGCTCACCTCCATAAAGCAGTACTCGCACCCCATCTCTACCATCTCCGCCAGAAGTCGGTTGAGGGTGAGCGGGTCGGGGGTGGTGTGGGTCGAGGGCTCACTGATGTTGTGGAGTCGATAGACCACGGTCGAGATAAGTCCTGCTTTATAGCCCAACCCCTCGAATAGTTCGTAGAGGAGTGTGGCAGTGGTGGTCTTACCATTGGTGCCTGTCACTCCCACCAAGTGGAGTTTGTGGCTCGGATTGTCGTAGAAGTTGGCTGCCGCCAGGCCAAGTGCGTGGTCCGACGAGGGAACTACCACCCAAGTAACACCCTCGGCAGGCTCGGCGGGCAACTCCTCGCAGATGACAGCCACCGCACCACGCGCCACCACGTCGGGTATGTAGGTGTGACCATCGCTCACCGTGCCGCGACGTGCCACATAGAGCGCACCCTGCTCGGCTCGGCGCGAGTCGAAGCAGAGAGAGCACACCTCGACTTCTCTATCGCCCACAAGCGAAGAGTACTCTATCCCTTTGAGTATATCGTTTAGTCTCATTTTGTTCTATATCTCTTTCTGTTGTTACTTTTTCTTCTCTTCTGTCTGCGGCTCAGGCTCCGGGCGCGGTGCAAGACGAATAGTTGCCTTGTCGCCACTCAGATAGAGCTCTTCGGGTAGGGGAGTCTGCTCCACTACCTCGCCTACGCCACTAATCTCCACGCTCAGACCAGCACGCTCCAAGGTGTAGATAGCGTCCCTCAGGCCCATACCCATCACCGAGGGCATCACGCGCCAATCTTTGGTGTAGAGTTCGGCGGTGTCGATGACCTGCTTCGACTCGACGGTCGCAGGGGTGTAGGAAGCACTGCGCACATCGAGCAACTGCTCCGAGAGTGCCAACTGACTCTCGCCACCCACTCTCGCCTCGACCTCTGCTCCTCGGCCCGAGGTGGGGGTAACCCTCTCGCGCCACTCGTTGTCGAGAGCATATATGCGGTCGGTGATAGCCTTAAATACAGGACCTGCCAATGCACCACCATAGTAGGTGTTGCGCGAGCCAGGGGCGTGGTGGGTCTTGATTGCCACAATGCAGGTGTATTTGGGTGCTTCGGCAGGGAAATAGCCCACAAGTGTACCCAAGTAGTCGCGGCCACCGTCGCGCGCGGTGTAACCACCGTGAGGCTGTACCATCTGTGCAGTACCCGTCTTGCCCGCCACGCGATAGTTGTCGTTTTTGAGTAACGAGGCAGTACCGTTCTCCACTACTCCCTCCAAGCACTCCTTGACGTCGGCAAGTACTTGCGGCGAACAGATTTGCGGGTTGATAACCTCGGGCAGATACTGTTCCACCACCTCGTCGCCATTGCGCAACTCCTTGACAATGATAGGTGCCAACATCTTACCGCCCGAGGCGACAGCGTTGTAGAGCATCAGTGTGTGCATAGGTGTCAGCTCCAAGGCATATCCGTAGGACATCTTGGTCAGTGTCAGGTCGTTCCAGTCGTTGCGGTGACCGAGGCGCGGATCTTTGATAATCGGCATATAGCCCTCAAACTGCTGTATGCTTGCACGCTGGTTGAGGCCAAGCGAGTCGATAAAGTCGGTAAAGCGGGTCTGATTTTCGCGATAGACCTTCTCGATAGAGCGCGCAAAGCCGATGTTCGACGACTGCTCCATCATCTCCTTCACCGTCACCTTGCCTACTGCGTGTGAGTCGTTAATCTCCGACTTATAGACCACCGCATAGCCATTTCCGCAATCGACCATATCGGTAGTCTTGAAACCTCCCTGCTCCAATAGTGCCATCAGGCTCACCAACTTAAAGGTCGAGCCGGGCTCGTTGCGCGAGAGGATAGCGTAGTTGTAGTTGTCGGTTATCGAGCCATCGCTGTTGTGGGTGAGGTTTGCCATAGCCCTAATCTCGCCTGTGGCTACCTCCATCACCACCGCAGTGCCCCACATTGCCTGATTGTCGGCCAACTGCTTGCGCAGTGCGCTCTCGGCCACATCTTGCAGGTCGATATCGATAGTGGTCACCACATCGTAACCGTTGCGTGCCTCACGGTTGAGGGTGTCGAGCACAGGGAGCCAGGTGCTGCCCACGAGCCTTACGGTGAGGTTTTGACCGTCCTCACCCGTCAGAGCGTCGTTGTAGTAGTACTCCAAACCGTGGGAGTGGGGTGCGCCGAGTGTGTAGCCCGCCAGCGAGCCGAAGGGCTTGTAGCGCAGGGTATCTTTCTTGAACATAAAACCACCTGCATCTTCGTTCAGCAGTGGGAAGGTGCGGAGTCGGTCGAGCTCTATCTGGTTGACCTTATCGACCAACTTGATGTTTCGGCGACCACCCTCATTGCCTCGGGCGCGGGCGAGAATTTCACGGAGCTGAGTGACGTAGTGCGCACTCGGCTCACCAAAGAGTGCCGACATACTATCGGCCAACGCGGGGAGGTTGGCGTAGAAGATGGAGTCGGTGAGCAGGTAACCTTCGCCCTTCTTGCCGGGGATTGCCCAATCCAATCGGATTTCGTAGTAGGGGGCATCGGTGGTGAGTATTCGCCCGTCGTGCGAGAGTATATTACCGCGATTGGCATCGATGGGGCGCACCTTGTAACACATACTCTCCGAGAGGTTGTTGAGCGGCTCACCATTGGGCCCATATTGGGTGACGATAATCTGTACAGTGATAGCAAGCCCAAGTACAGCGAAGAGTACATAGAGCCACCCAACACGATTCAAGATGCTCTTCTTGATGTGCTGAGGGTTAGGATCTGCTGCCTTTATCTTCTGCTTGCTCATTATCTTACTGCTCAATTTTTGTTTCGGATGTTGCTACTGCCTGCGTGGCGGTAGGGGTGGCGGGGTGGGTGTCGATGATGCGGGGTGGAGTGGAGGACTCGATGAGTGGTAGTCCGCGACGCTCAATCTCGCCGATAATGTTGCTATGGCGCGAGGCGTTCATACGCATCGACGAAAAGACCATAGCCCTCGAACGCTCCTCCTGCAACTCGATTTTCACCCTTATCTCTTCGCGTTGCAGACGTTGATAGTTGAAAACATAGGCGATGTAGGCCACAATAAGCACACAGCAATAGAGAGCAAAGGGGTAGTGACTTCTCACCTTGCTCTCCTCGAAAATCTCGCCTGTCATTATC
>JAFXAY010000075.1 GCA_017521965.1 Tidjanibacter sp.
TAGGGGAACGCCATCGAAGATGGTGCGATAATGAAAATATATAGGCGTGTCAAGTAAACTTGAACACGCCTATATATTTTTAGTATCGTAATAGCCGCAGGCTATCCTTAAACACGCAAACTAATAGTACAAAAGTTTTTGGGGAGCCTTTTTACAAAAAGGCTCGAAAGAAAAGAAAAAAAAGGGGCAAACAACCTACTCCTCCACGGGGCGGACGATGTCGAGGCCGACTATTACGGGGTAGTGGTCGGAGTAGTTGACGTCGGGTGAGAGGTAGGTGCGTGGGGCGAGGCGGCCTATTTCGTCGGCGGCTCTTTTATCCTTTTTTGTAGTTGTTCCGCCTTGCTCTTTGACAAGTACGTAGTCGATGCGGAAGATGTTCAGGAAGCCATCGAATGTGGCGTTGCGACCGCCGCGGCGCATCACAAAACTATCTGTCAGGTCCTTTGCTACGCGGTGATATACGTAGGATATGGGCGTGTCGTTGAAGTCGCCGCACACTATTGTCGGGTAGGGTGAGTCGGCCACAAATTGGGCGAGGCTGTCGGCCTGATTGGCGCGTACCGCATAGTTCTTGGCCAGACGACCTGCAAGCTCCACGAGTCGCTCTTCGCGCATCGTGTCGGTCACTATCTGTGGTGTTAGGGTGTGTGCGCGGTCCTCCTTGGTAATAGAGGTCGATTGGAGGTGGTTTGCCACCACTCGGACAGTATCGGTGCCCACTCGGATATCGGCCCACAGGGAGCGCATAAAGGTGGAGTCGCAATCAACAATATCGTGGCGCACAATGGGATAGGCGCTCATAATCACAATGCCTTGGCCATTGCGGTCGCCAAGTTTCTTGTCCATATTGTGGAATACGGAGTATTCGAGGCGAGGTGCTTCGTCGGCAAATGTGGCGAGGTTGGTGGCGTTATTCTGGAACTCCTGCATACAGAGTATGTCGATGCGCAGCGAGTCGGCAAGTCGGGCTACAAGTTCGGCAGTCGTGGCGACGGTATTGTCGAATTCCTTACTGAAACTCAACACGTTGTAGGTCATCACCTTCAAGTCGGGGATAATCTCCTCGGTAGCAGAGCCTTCGTATGTGCGGCGCATCTGCGGGTCGAAAAAGCGCTTTGCCCCACCCAGTCCAATCACCAACATCAGCAGTGCGAAGAAGAAGTGACGACGCCAGCGCACCACCCAATAGAGGGCGCAACCGAGGCAGACAAGGTAGATAATCGGATAGACCAGACCGAAGAAGGAGAGCCACGCCACGCTGTTCGGGTTGACCACCTGCGAGAGCAGCGATAGCAGCAGCGACAACCCCGCCAGCCACGTCACAATCAGTATGACAAGGTCGAAGAGGCGACCAAAGAGTCCGCCACTGCGACGCTCCTTTTCGGGAGCCGAGCCATAGTATCCGTAATCTGCCATAGGGGGTTGTGATTAGTCGATTTTAGTAGTAAATCTCGCGTTTCTTGCGCCAATAGCGGAGCAGCAGCCAACCGAAGAGCATACCGCCCAAGTGGGCAAAGTGAGCCACTGTGCCACCCGTACCTGCCACACCTGCAAAGAGTTCGACAGCGCCATATATCAACACAAACCACTTGGCTTTCAGCGCGATGGGCGGGAACATCAGCATAATCACATTGTTGGGGTGAATCATACCGAAGGCGAGGAGCAGGCCAAAGACTGCACCCGAAGCACCGACGGTGGAGCTATACGCAATTCGCATCATCGAGAGGCTCTGAGGCGACACACCTTGTGCGGCCAAAGTAGCCCACTCTACGCCCTGCACGCCGAGCTGAATCAGACCAGCACCGATGCCACAGGCGAGGTAGTAGAGCAGGAATCGGCGACTACCCAAGTCGTACTCAACAATGCGGCCAAACATCCAGAGCGCAAACATATTGAAGAAGAGGTGGCTCACGTTGGCGTGGAGGAACATATAGGTAAAAATCTGGTAGGGGAAGAAGTTCTCGTACTTCCAGAAGTGCAGTGCACCGTACTCCACAATCGCCTCGCGCAAGGGGAGGGGAAGGATAGTCTGCGCGAGAAAGACTATCACATTTATTATCAACAGATTCTTCACTACGGGAGGCATATTTACGCTCCCTCTCATACCCATACTCATATTCAAAAAAAAAGTCTAATTCCTATCGCGCGAACATTGTTTTGAGTTCGTCGCGACCAACTATTTTCACTACTGCCCTACCGTCGGGAGTGAAGGAGTAGCCCTCGCCACCCTCCATAGTTTCCAATATGGCAAGTTGCTCACCCTCTGAGAGTTCCTTCATCTCGCCTCGGCGTGCCAACATAGCCGCCATACGCTCACGACGCTCCTGCGAAGAGAGGGCAACATCATCTCTCAGACGGTCAATCAGGTCGTAGAGTATCTCCGACAAATCGGCCACACCCACATCGGCAGGGAGTGCGGTAAATTCGAGGGTATTCTCATCGACCGCAGTAAACTCAAAGCCGAAGCGGCTGAGGTCGTCGAAATGTTCACCAGCAAAGGTCACATCGTCGCTCGATAGCACCACACGCTCGGAGAAGAGGAGCGTCTGGCTCACCGAACAATCCGACGAGAGCATCTGCAAATAACGCTTGTAGAGTATCGCCTCACGTGCACGGGCAAGATTTATGATGGCCAACTCACCACGCAGGGTGGTCGCCACATAGCCTCCCGCAAGCGGTAGCATACCCTTGAAGCCCTTATCCTCGAAGAGTGCGGGCTGCTCGCCATCGCCACTCTCGATAAACTCCAATGTGGAGCTGTCGAAACCACCACGCTCCTCACCCTCGAAACGCACCTCGTAGGGCTCCATAAAGTCCGACACCGAGGCGGTAGAACTCGGTCGGGGCGAGGAGTAACGAGGCGAGAAGGGGTTGTAGTCGGAGTGGATAGTGGAGCGCGGCTCAACTATATCGCGCTTGTAGCTGTCGCCACCGACGGGCGGTATGTAGAACTCGTCGGAGGTGTCGAAGTCCATCATCGGCACTGCTCCGCGCTTGGCAAGTGCCTCACGCACAGCAGCATTGATAATCTGCCATATCTCCGCACCACGCAGGAAGTGTATGTCGGTCTTTTGGGGAGAGATATTCACATCGACCTCCTCGGTATCGACAGTGAGGTAGAGGAACCACGAAGGCTGACTACCCGCAGGTATCAGTTTGTCGTAGGCTTGCAAAATCGCCTTACCCAGATAGGGGGAGCGGAAATAACGACCATTGACAAACAGAAATTGCTTTGCACCCTTCTGCACCGCACCATCGGGAGCACCCACAAAGCCCTCCACCTTGACGATAGTGGTCGAGGTGTTGACCTCCAACAGGTCCTTGGCAAAGCGCTTGCCCACAACGCCTACGATGCGTTGTTTGAGGTTGGAGGCGGGAAGGTTGTAGAGAGGGGCATCGTTGTTGTAGAGCGAGAATGCCACCTCGGGGTGACAGAGTGCAACACGCTGAAACTCATCGGTCAGCGCACGCGAAAGAGCACTGCTGCTCTTGGCCTCTAAGGCTCTACGACGAGCGGGCAGGTTGTAGAAGAGGTTCTTGACCATAAACGAAGAGCCCTTGGCGCAAGCCTTGGGACGACTCTCCAAGAATCGGCCACCCTCCATCACCACCTCCACGCCGAGCTCATCGTCGGCACGACGAGTGGTCAGCTCCACACGCCCAACTGCCGCAATCGAGGCGAGCGCCTCACCGCGGAAGCCAAAGGTGTGCAAACGGTAGATATCCTCGGCAGAGGTTATCTTGCTGGTGGCGTGCTTGTCGAAAGCCAGACGTGCATCGATGGGCGACATACCCTCACCATCGTCGATAATCTGCAACAGCTGACGACCTCCATCGCGAAAGTTGACAATCACGCTCTCGGCAGATGCATCGACCGAGTTCTCCATCATCTCCTTAACGACAGAAGCGGGACCGAGTACAACCTCGCCCGCCGCAATCTGATTTGCTACCACATCGGGTAGTAGTTTTATCTTGGAGATAGTGCTCATAATTCTAATTCAACTTACCGTCTATCGCGCCTCACTTTGCTAATCAACTTCACGACACCTGCCTGCTTTGCAGGCAATTGTAGGTCTGACCCACCCCCAAGCCCCCGCCTCGGCGGGGGATTTGCCTGCTTTGCAGGCAAATCCATAAGCGTTTACCCACCCCCTAAATCCCCTTCCTTTGAGGGGGACTTGCTCCCTCGGCTAAAAGCCTCGGGCAAAATTGCGGGCACGACCCTAAGTGGGGTTTTAGGTCAACGTTCTATTTATCGTTGTCGGTCTAATTGTTTATTTTAGGGAGGTTAGGGAGTTTAGAGAGTTTAATGAGTTTAGGGATTTTTCTTTAAATTCCTTAAACTCCCTATATTCCCTAAATTCACTAAGTTCCTTAAATTCCTTAAATTCCCTATTATTCCTTCCACCTCAAAAAGTCGTATGGCTGAGGAAATTTTGGGCTTCGTGAAGAAAGACAAGCCGAAGTTTACTTGGCGTAAATGAGGCGCAGTCTTTCGAGGGAAGTGCAAAATTTACCAGCCAGACGGCTTTTACATCGCCGAGTTCAATATCCAAATCAACACAAAAGTAAGAATAAAGATGAGCGCAATGGTGCGAATGTTCTTACGCTTACGCTGGCGTTCCATCTCGGCACGGAACTCCCTATCGGCACCCAACTTGCGGCGAATAATATCGCCGGGGCGAACAGGTTCGTCCTCAAACTCAACAGCTTCGCCTCCCTCCTCAGCGGCATTCTCCATATCGCTGCGCAGTTTCATCAGTCGGCGGCGGCGCTCACGCTCCTCCTTCTCAGGGTCGTAATAGAGTGGGCGGTACTCAAACTGCCTCGGCTTACGATTAAAGTGTCCTCCGAATAGTGCCATAGTATTCTCGTTTTATGGTTAACAATTTCTACAAAGATAGGAAAACTATCCGAAGAAATTGCGCATACGGTCAAAAATGTTTTGCTCACCCTTAGGGGTCTCCGCCTTCTGGAACGAGGGCTGTGCTGCAAGTTTTTCGAGCAGCTTCTTCTCCTCGCGCGAGAGTTTGGTGGGGATAGCCACATCGACAATCGCCAAGATGTCGCCCCTGCCTCTGCCATTAACATCGGGCAGACCTTTACCTTTCAGGCGCAGTACCTTGCCGGGCTGAGTACCCTCGGCAATCTTGATGCGCACACGCGAATCGACGGTGGGCACCTCGGCCTCACCGCCAAGAATAGCGGTCGTTACGGGTATTTTGAGGTTGTGGAGCAGGTCGTTACCGTCGCGCACAAGTTCGGGGTTGTGCTCCTCCTCGATAACTACCAGCAGGTCGCCATTGATGCCACCGTGGCGGGCAGCGTTACCCTTACCACTCACCGAGAGCTGCATACCCTCGCCCACGCCGGCAGGGATATTAATCTCGATGACCTCCTCGCCACGCACGATACCGTCACCGTGACACTTCGAGCAGGGGGCAGTCACCACCTTACCCTCACCGCCACAAGTGGGGCAGACACGCTGAGTCTGGGCGCGACCAAAGAAGCTGTTTACAATCTCGGTCACATAGCCTGCACCATTACAGTTGGGGCAAGTACCCATCGAGTGGGAGTCCTTAGCGCCCGAGCCACCACAATGGTCGCACGCCACCATCTTATTGATTTTGAGTTTCTTCACTGCACCCTCCGAAATCTCTTTCAGCGTCAGGCGCACCTTAACCCTCAGGTCGGAGCCGCGATTAACTCGCTGACCGCCCTGCTGGCCACCAAAGCCGCCGAAACCGCCGAAACCGCCAAAGTGGCCGCCGAAGATATCGCCAAAGTTGCGGAAGATGTCGTCCATCGAGAAGCCGCCACCAAAGCCACCGGCACCGCCTGCTGCGCCACCCTCCATACCTGCGTGACCAAATTGGTCGTAGCGGGCACGCTTATCGGGGTTGCTCAGCACGTCGTATGCCTCGGCAGCCTCCTTGAATTTATCCTCGGCCTCTTTGTCGCCCGGGTTTTTGTCGGGGTGATATTGAATAGCCGCCTTGCGGTAGGCCTTCTTTATCTCGTCGGCGTTAGCATTACGCTCCACGCCAAGCACCTCGTAGTAATCTCTCTTTGCCATAATCTGTTATGCCTATTCGCCCACTACCACCTTAGCGTAGCGGATAACTTTATCTTTCAATTTGTAGCCCTTCTGCACCACGTCGATAATCAAGCCCTTGCGCTCGTCCTCTACGGGGAACTTTGCAACTGCCTCGTGCAGGTCGGTGTCGAGGGGCAGACCTACTGCCTCAATCTCACTCACACCCTTTGCGCGCATCACCTCCGAGAGTTTGCGGGCAATCAGTGCCACACCCTCGCGGATAGCGTCGATATTCTCCGAAGCGGCCATACTTGCCTGCGCACGCTCCATATCGTCAACCACGCCGAGCATCTCTTTCAGCACATCTTCGCCACCGGCAGCCACCAAATCCATCTTCTCTTTCAGGGTGCGCTTGCGGTAGTTGTCAAACTCGGCTTGCAGACGCAGATACTTATCTTTCCACTCTGCCACCTCGGCTGCTACATCGACCTGTGCGTCAGCCTCTGACGAATTGTCAGTCTGCTGCTCCTCACCGTCTGCCACATTGTCACACGGAGCACCCTCGCAATTGGGGTAGTTGTCGCCTTCGGAGTAGCCTTGTTCTGTACTAAACTTCTCGTTATCAATAGTTTGTTCGGTCTGATTCTCTTTTTTCATATCTATATTGGTTTACTCTATACTCTATTATGTTCAAATTGCTTGCCACGAGGCAGATGTTGCGAAAATGGCATAAAAAAAACGGAACGCTTTGTAGGCGTTCCGTCGATTGTTGGGCTACACGGACTCGAACCATGAATGACAGGACCAGAATCTGTAGTGTTACCATTACACCATAGCCCAATCGGCTTATCTTTCGAAAAGCACTGCAAATGTAGCGCATTTTTTTTATACTCCAAAAAAAAGGGAGGTTTTTTTTCAAAAAAAATCACTCCCCTATTATTATAACACTATTTGCAGGTCAATTTTAATTGATATTTGAGGTTATTCTTATTTCGGATTCGAGGCGCATAGCGGGACTATGTAACGAGAATACGGAGTAAGAAGAGCCCAAATAGCATTAAAATTGTTTCTAATTACCCATACGAGCCCTCTCCTCGGCCGCACCACTCTCCACAGTCACCGAGCGGAACTGCTTACCCGCGCGGAAGTTATAGGTAACCGAGAAGCCTGCCGCCCACTTTGTGGAGTTACCCCACTGCTTAGCCTTAGCCACAAAACCCTCGCCACGCGAAATCACAATCTGCGGATTGTTGCTTGAAATATCAGCCGAGAGGGTTAGTCTTCTGTCGAACATCTGCTTCTTGATGCCTAACGAGGTCATCCAGATACTCTTCACCTCCTGATTGGCCTGAATAACACCCGATACATAGACACCAGTTGCCTCAATGGTCCAATTCTTCGGCAGTGTCATCTGGCTGACAAGCTGTCCCTGCCCCACCCACTTACGACTCAGCGCATCGGTATCGCTGACACGAGTAGCCATATTTATCACCGTCAGAGTCGGATTGAGCAACCACCAACCGGTCACCTGCAAGGGGGCCGACACCATTGCATAATACTGCTCGTAGCGACCTACGTTCATCTGCTTATAGAGGAGCATATTCTCGAAATCGGGGTCCACCATCGCCACTTGCTGTACGGGGTTGCGCGAAATATCAGCACCCACACTCAGCGTGTAGCGATAGCCGAGTACGGTGGTCAGCGCAAATGAGGTGGTATAGGAGGGGCGCAGTTCGGGATTACCCACCGAGGCGGCATACTCGCTGATAGGGGTGCGCTGCGGGCTCATCGAGCCAAAGTAGGGATAACTAACCTTGCGCGAGGCGGTCAGCGAGAGGATATTGCTACCCACATCGTTGAGCGGCATACTCATAGCCAGCGTGGGGAAGAGGTTGAAGAAGGTACGCTCAAATGATTCGCTCTCCTGACCCAAGCCCTTGTAGGTGGGTTTCATCGAGGTATATTCGCCGCGCACACCCGCCGAAAGAGCCACCTTGCCGAGTTGGGCATTGTAGGTGGTGTAGAGGGCTGCCACACGCTCACGATAGTCGGTAGTCTGGCTCAGCGCGGGGAGTTTCACCCAACCGTCGCCAGCGATAAGTGTCTGGTCGAGGGCGGTGTAGAGATTAGAACTATAAATTTTGTTGTCGGTAATTTTGCCTCCCGCACGTATCGACGAGCCATTTGCCATACGCTTGTCCCACGCAGTCGAAAGGGCAAAGATGCGATAGTCGAGGTCGGTCGCATTGCGATAGAGCGAGTCGCGCTCGATAGCACCCGACTTTTGGCGGTTGAAGTAGTCGGTATTCGAGCCGCTCACATTGGTCGAGTAGTCGGCAATAATCTTGAAGGTAGAGCCGAGTTCGTCGAGGTTTCGGATATAGTTGAAGGTGGCCGCCATATTGTTATTGGAGGTCTTGCCATTATACTCGCTATCGTTATCGACAGCCAGCCCTGCCAACCCCGCCAGCGACGAGGTGCTGAGGGTGTGGGAGGTGGTTGACGAGGCAGAGTAGTTCACCTCGGCACCTATGGTGTTCTTGTCGTCGAAGGAGTAGATAGCACCCAACTGACCCGATGCAAGTCCACCCTCGCCCCTGATATCACCAAAGGAGTCCATCTGCGTTCCGTTATCGTAGTTGGTCACACTCTCAATATAGGTCGCTGCATCTAGGTCGAGCAGACTCACACTACCATAGAGGTTGAGTTTGTTCTGGTTGTAGGAAACACGCGCCGAGGGCATCAGATAGCGATAATCGTCGGGCCCGAAATTGGCCATCATACCCACCGAGCCTTCAACACCCTGATTGCGTGCGCGTTTGAGGTTGATTTTAATCACACCGCCAGTAAACGATGCCTCGTAGTCGGCACCCGCAATGGGGATTACCTCGATAGATTGGATATTGTCGGCAGGGATGCTGCGGAGGTAGTTTGCCAACTCCTCGGCCGACATATTGTTGATGATGCGCTCCCCTATCTGCACCATCACACCACTACGACCGTTGATGGTGATACCGTTGTCGTCGGCCCACACACCCGGCGCTCTGCGCAACATATCGTAGGTGGTCTGACCTGCCGCGGCGGTCGGATTGTTGGCCACATCGAGGATAAATCGGTCGGCCTCGCGACGCAACAGTTGGGCCGAAACCGTGATAAGGTCAATCTCCTGACTCGCATTGAGGGCTATCGGCTCCAACTCTGTCGGCGCACTGAGGCTCACCTGAATACTCTCAACGCTGTAACCCACATAGGCCACCTCAACTCGGTAGTCGCCCGCGGGGAGTTGCAACTCCCACGCGCCATCGGCATCGGTCACATCGCCACCCGCCTGCTCACTGCCTACAAATGCCAGAACGATGGCAAACTCCAAAGGCGCGCCCTCATCATCGACCACCGTTCCACTCAGGGCATAGAGGGGGCCCGTCGGCTCCTGCGCCCACAAAGCCGCCGAAAGGGTAAGTGCGGCAAATAACATCATTGTTCTCTTCAAAAAACTTTTCATCTTCATTTTGTTTGTGTTTATAAAACTAATACCTATTAATAATAATACTTACTCGAAATAAATACGCGTTACAAAATAATATCATTTTGATATCACAAATATAGGGACATTTTTCTTATCTCCAAACATTTGTGCCAAAATTTTAAATTTTTATTCTTCAAACTCTCTAAAACAGGAGAGGCACTATTAAAAACTACCCCCCCCCGTGTATTAGTCGGGTAATACACCACAAAAGTACACAAAATAATTATAAGTGCAATAGCCCAAGTGGAAAATTTCGCACTATTTAACATATTGACGACTAACCACCCCAAAATGTAACATCAACGCACAAAAAAAATCGCCCTCCCCTACTCGGGAAGAGCGACTCTTATAGTCTCTCTCGACAAACTATGCCTCGGTAACCTCAGCAGCTTCGGCACTATCTGCCTGCTCTGTATTGTCGGCAGCGGCATCAGCGCTCTCTGTCTGCTCCTCGGCAGCCTCTACGCGGGGATCCTCAGCAAAGAAGGTCTCGACGAAAGCGTCCTCAATTGCCTTGTAACCCTTCACAACCCCATTTTCGATACCCTTATAACCTCTGACTACACCGTTCTCGATAGCCTTGTAGCCCTTTACCACACCACTCTCAATAGCTTTCTCGGTGCGGATAATACCATTTCCCTTTTTGTCTGTCATCTTTTTCTCCTCCATCTCGTTAATACTCTGACCTGCATACATTGCGCTGGCCACAGTTGCGCCGGTCAAAGTAACCAGCAGAGTTGTAATAATCGTCTTGTACATACTTCCTTTTGTTTTAGCTAATTTCTACGCTGCAAAGATAAGGCAATATCTTAAAGCAAATACGCCTAATTTTCCACTATTATGGCATATTTTTCTCCATTTCATTGTTTTTCTACACTTTTATTCTATTTTTGCATAAACAAACAGGAAAATTATGAACGAGAAGATACCATATTTGGAGTGGCGAAACCGCACCCGTATCGAAGTACCAGAGATACATCGCATCGGCGAAGACCTGCTCCTAATCGAGGACTATAAAATCAAAGAGGAGTACAGCGAGCCTTTCAAACTCGACATCACAACCGCCATTATCTACGAGGAGGGGAGCGTCGATATGCGAATCAATATGAGAGAGTATCATATCACCGCCCCTGCAATGGTGGTAATGATGACCAACCAGACCTTTCAATATATACCGACCGACAGCCAACCCAAGGTGAAAGCAATTGTGCTATCAAACAAAGTGTTCGAAGGGTTGTTCAACGACACACACCTGCCAGCAGTGCTATACCGTTCATTCTACGACAACCCCGTACTCGAACTCAACGAAGACAACAGATATGTGCTCAACCTCTTCTACGATATGATGCACGGATTGGTAAAAGCACCGACAGGCGAATACCGTATAGAGGCCGCCAAGCACCTCATACTCACCGTGTTCTATGGATATATGGTAAAGGAGAATAATAGTAACCATATAGACGATGAGCCACGCAATCGGGCCACCGACCTGAGCGACGCATTTTTGGAACTACTGCGCAGCGACTTCCGCATAAGTCGCGATGTGGGCCACTACGCCGACCAACTCTTCGTCACGCCCAAGTACCTCTCGCGCTGCATCAAGGAGGTAACGGGCCGCACTGCCACCGAGTGGATAGATAGCTACGTGGTCAACGAGAGCAAAGCCCTGCTCGCCTCGACAAGACTAACAATCCAACAGGTAAGCGACCAACTCGGCTTCCTCTCCACCGCCCTCTTCGGCAAATACTTCAAACGCGTCGAAGGCATCACCCCCTCCGCCTACCGCAAAAGCAGGAAGGGTTAGGGGAATTAGGGAGTGTTAGGGAAATTAGGGAAATTAGGGAATAATGAGAATGATAGGAATAATGGGAATAATGGGAGATTCATTAAACTCACTAAATTCTCTAAACTCCTTAAACTCCCCCGCAAAAAAAGAGGCACTTGGGATAAGTGCCTCTCTTTAATATAATAGGTATATCGGTTATTCGCCGATCTCCATCAGCAGACCGTCGGCGGGTACTGCTTGTCCGGGCTCTACGAATATGCGGAGCACTTTACCTTTGTGGTCGCTCACGACGCTGTTCTCCATCTTCATTGCGTCGAGCACGAGCACCTCTTGTCCGCGTTTCACCTCGTCGCCCTCCTTTACGCTGAGCGACATCACAGTACCGGGCAGGGGTGACACCACTGCTGCGCCTTTGAGTACTATTGGCTCAGCTGCGGGTGTCGGCTCGGGTGCAGGCTCGGGCTTAGGCTCCTCTTTGGGCTTGTTGGCCTCCCAGCGCTCGCGCTTGGTCTTGGTGAGGTAATCTTTTGCCACGAGGGGGAAGAGTTCGAGGAGGAGTTCCTCTTTCTCATTCTCGGCAAGTTTCACGCCACCGCAGTCCTCCAATACGGGGTTGGGCTGCATCTTATACTTCGAGGTGTCGTAGGGTGTCTCCTCGCGAGTGCCGGCAATTTTGAGGCGGAACTCGGGGTCAACCTTTACGGGGGTGTGGCCATACTCACCCTTCACCATACTTACGAACTGGTTGCTGGTAGTGGTGTACATAGGCTTGCCTTTCTTCAAGTCGATAGCGCAGTTCACCGCCTGAGCACCCACGATTTGGCTTGTGGGGGTCACCAGAGGGGGCAGACCTGCCTGCAAGCGCACGGTAGGTATCAGCTTCATTGCATCTTCGAGGATATCCTCGCTTTTGAGCTGTTTGAGCTGTGCCACCATATTGGTGTACATACCACCGGGAATCTCGGCCTTCTGTACCAACTCGTTGGGCTCGGGGAAGCCGAAGTATGCCTCAATCTTGTGGCAAGCATCGACGAGTGTATCCTCGTCAACCTCTTTTACTGCCTTCAATGCACGGTCGAACTCGGCATCAATCTCAGCAGGCAGCTTGTCGGTGAGGGGGTTGAAGGGCTTGGGGAACTTCTTCACAGCATCGAATGCGTCGAGCTCCTTGCGAATGTCGAGGAGCTGCTCGTTGATTTTTGCCACAGCCTCCATATTGATGTCAAGCTCAACGCCTGCTTTCTGGCAGAATATCCACACAAGCTCGATAGCGGGCGCTGCGGGGCCACCTGCAAAGTTCCAGATGTTGGTATCGACAATGTCAACACCTGCGCCGATAGCAGCCAGCACCGATGCCAGACCGTAGCCGGGGGTACAGTGGGTGTGGAAATCTACGGGCACCTTCAAGTTCTGCTTGAAGAGTTTGATGAGGTTCGACACACGACGGGGAGGAATCAGACCACTCATATCCTTGATGGTAATCATATCTGCACCCAGCGCCTCCATCTGCTTAGCCTTGTCGAGGAAGTAGGCGTCGGTAAACACAGGCTCAGGATTCTTCTTGCCGCGCAGACGGTCGAAGAACTTCACGGGCGGATACTTGGGGTCGATGGTGTAGCACACTGCGCAGTCGGCAATACCGCCATACTGCTTAACGTATTTGATGGTCGATTTCACGTTATCTACATCGTTGAGCGCATCGAAGATACGCATAATACCCAGACCCGACTCGATAGCGTTGCGGCAGAAACCGTCGATAATCTGGTCGGTGTAGGGTGCATAACCGAAGAGGTTACGACCACGCGAAAGGGCAGTCAGTTTCGACACGGGGCCGATCACCTCGTGGATACTCTCCAAACGAGTCCAAGGGTTCTCACCCAGGTAACGCATCACCGAGTCGGGCACTGCACCACCCCACACCTCCAAGGCGTAGAAATTGGCATCTTTGTACAAGGGCAGAATGCGGTCAATCTGCGATTGCTTCATACGAGTAGCAAAGGCACTCTGCTGACCGTCGCGCATCGTAAGATCTCTAATTTTCAGTTTCTCTGTCATCTTTCTACTTATTTATTCTATTAAAATTTAACTAACCTTTTTTCTCTATTCTCAGTATTTCAGGCGGGGTTTATATCGTGTAAACGTTACTCAATAACCCAAGTGTCGCCACTGCGCAAGAGGTCATCTACACACTTGATGGGTGCACCTGCCTGCTGCTCGGCTATCTGACGCTCCACCTCCTGCTCGTAGGTAGGCTCATCGACATCGCGAATCACACCCAGCGCCACAGGATAGTTGGGGTACTTCATAGCCGCCAGAGCATTGTGGAGGTAGGTATCCTTCTCGTGGGCGTCGTGGGTCAACACGTCGTCGATGGTCACACCATCTTCGCCCACAGTGACCACCTTCAACTTGAAACCGTCGAGCACCAAGCCTTTGTTCTTCTCAGCACCGAAGAGCATCTTCTCACCGTGCTTCAAGACAATGGTGCGCTCGGCACGCATAGCCTTGTCAGCGGCGAAGTCCGCGTGGGCCTTATCGTTGAATATCACGCAGTTCTGCAATACCTCGACCACCGACATACCTTTGTGTTCGGCAGCCTCCACGAGGCAATCCTTGGTCAGCGCCACCTCAACATCGACCGAGCGTGCGAAAAATGTGCCGCGCGCACCAATCACCAACTCGCCGGGGTTGAAAGGCTTCTCGATAGTGCCAAAAGGCGAAGTCTTGGTCACCTTGCCGAGTTTCGAGGTAGGCGAATACTGACCCTTGGTCAGACCATAAATCTCATTATTGAAGAGTATCACGTCGAGGTCGATGTTACGACGTACTGCGTGGATAAAGTGGTTGCCACCGATAGCCAGCGAGTCGCCATCGCCTGTGGCCACAAAGACGTTGAGCGAGGGGTTGGCGGTCTTGACACCCGTAGCAATGGCATTGGCACGACCGTGGATACTATGGAAGCCGAAGGTGTCCATATAGTATGGGAAGCGCGACGAGCAACCGATGCCCGACACCACCACAAAGCTCTCCTTGGGAGCACCCGTATCATCTGCCACTTGTGGCATAGCCTTCTGTACGGCGTTCAGTATGGCGTGGTTACCACAGCCGGGGCACCACTTAACCTCCTGATCGCTCTTGAAATCGGTAAACGAATAGTGTATCTGCTCTTTTTCCATGACTCTTACTTCTCGATTAGGGTGTTAAACTTAGCCTCCAACTCTACTGTGGTGAAGGGTTGACCTTGCAACTTATTCATCTGCTCGTAGTGGAACTCCTGGAAGTTCATACGCAGATAGTCGGCCAGCTGTCCATCGTTGAGCTCGCAGACTACAATCTTCTTGAAGCCCGCCAAAATCTCCTTCAAACCGTGGGGCAGAGGATTGATGTAGGTGAGGTGGCAGAGCGATATGCTCTTACCCTCGGTCTGCATCTTCTCGACCACAGCCTGCAAGTGACCCTTAGTGCCGCCCCAGCCCACAACGAGCAGGTCGCCACTATTCTCACCCAGCACCTCCTGACGAGGTACAAAGTCGGCCACAGCGGCCACCTTCGCAGCACGCGCCTCCACCATACGCTGGTGGTTGAGGGGGTTGTGCGACACGGTGCCTTTGAGGAAATCTTTCTCCAAACCACCTATGCGGTGCTCCAAGCCCTTAGTACCGGGGAGTGCCCAGCGACGTGCCAGACGCTTATCGTCGCGCTTGTAGGGGAGGAAGCGGGGCTCGTTCTCGTCGAGCTCGGTGATAATCGGGGGAACAATCTCGGGATAGTCACTCATCGAGGGGATACGCCACGGTTGGCTACCGTTGGCAATGAAACCGTCGCTGAGCATAATCACGGGAGTCATATGTTCGAGGGCTATTTTCGCAGCCTGGAAAGCGGTGTTGAAGCAGTCCGAAGGGCTGCTTGCGGCGAGTACCACCATAGGGCACTCACCATTACGACCCCAGAGTGCCTGACGCAGGTCGCTCTGCTCGGTCTTGGTGGGCAGACCCGTCGAGGGACCACCACGCTGCACATCGACAATCACCAATGGCAACTCAGCCATAACAGCCAGACCCATAGCCTCCGATTTGAGCGAGAGGCCGGGACCTGAGGTGCTGGTCACTGCCAAGTGGCCTGCAAACGAAGCACCAATCGAGGTGCAGATGCCCGCAATCTCGTCCTCGGCCTGCACTGTCTTAACGCCCAAGTCTTTGCGCTTAGCGAGTTCTTCGAGGATTACGGTAGCGGGAGTGATGGGGTAAGAGCCGCAGAAGAGGGGTCGGCCACTCTTCTCACTTGCAGCCAACAGACCCCAAGCAGTAGCCTGATTACCATTGATATTGCGATAGACACCCTTAGGCAGATTTGCCGCCTCCACACGGTAGGTATTGGCAAAAGCGTGGGTGTTGCTGCCATAGTTGTAGCCTGCGTTGAGCGCGGCGATGTTAGCCTCGGCAACCACAGGACGCTTTGCGCCAAACTTCTTCTGGATATAGTTCTTCGGGTGGTCCAGAGGCTTGTCGTAGAGGTAGAGGCAGATGCCCAGCGCAAACATATTCTTGCACTTCACCACACTCTTAGCGTCCATATCAAATTCGGCCAAAGCATCGCGAGTCATCGAGGTAATGGCGGGAGTGAGGATATTATAACCATCGAGGCCGAGTTCGGCGAAGGGGTCTTCGCTCTTGAAACCCGCACGAGCCACACTTTTGGCGTCGAGTGTATCGGCATCGATGATGATTGTCGAATCTTTTTTGAGCCAGCAGGCGTTTGCTTTGAGTGCTGCGGGGTTCATAGCCACCAGCACATCGCAATAGTCACCCGGGGTGAGTACTCGCTGCGAGCCGATGTGGACCTGAAAGCCCGACACGCCTGCAACAGTACCCTGCGGTGCGCGAATCTCGGCGGGATAGTCGGGGAAGGTGGAGATACCATTACCGAGCAGAGCCGCAGTATCCGAGAAGAGAGTACCAGTGAGTTGCATTCCGTCGCCCGAGTCACCGGAGAATCGGATAACGACGTCATTTACCTCTTGTGTCTTCATAGTTATAAAGTTGTCTAAACTTCTATATAGGGTTAGTAATGTTCGAAACCATTACACATAGTTTCCAAAGCAAATATAATAATTTATTTATTGTGTACCACTCTTTCGGAAAATAATTATTACCTTTGAAGCCGATTTTTAGGTGGTTTGTGGCGAATAGTGGTTGGTGTGCGGCGAAAGCCCCCTAACAGCACCACTCACCCCACCCGAAATCGAGCAATACAGGCAACAATATACAATACAAACATAACAAAAACCCAAACCGAAAATGAGAAAAGAGATTAAGTTCACCACACCCGAAGAGGCGGTGAAGGTTATCAAGTCGGGCGACCACGTACACCTCAGCAGTGTAGCAAGTGCTCCCCAGTGTCTGATTAAGGCTATGTGCGCTCGTGGCGAGGCAGGCGAGTTGAAGGATGTTCGCATCCACCACCTCCACACCGAGGGCGAAGCTCCCTACGCTGCACCCGAGATGGAGGGTATCTTCCAGCTCGACTCCTTCTTCGTAGGTGGCAACGTGCGCAAGGTGACCCAGAGCGGCTTTGCTGACTACATTCCCGTATTCCTCAGCGAGACCCAGAAACTCTATCGCTCGGGCGCGCTGCCCTGTAACGTGGCTATGATTCAGGTATCGCCCGTCGATGACCACGGTTTCGTATCGCTCGGTACCTCGGTAGATGCTACTCTGGCTGCTGTTGAGTGCGCCGACACCGTTATCGCTGTTGTGAACAAGTATGTTCCCCGCGCATTTGGCGACGCTATGATTCCTGCTTCGATGATCGACATCTTCGTACAGGACGACCAGCCTCTGATGGAGGGCCACTTCACCGCTCCTAACGAGGTAGAGACCGCTATCGGCCGCAACTGTGCTGCCCTGATTGAGGACGGTGCTTGCTTGCAGATGGGTATCGGTGCTATTCCTAACGCTGTGCTCGCTCAGCTGGGTAACCACAAGAACCTCGGTATCCACACCGAGATGTTCGCCGACGGAGTACTTCCTCTGGTAGAGAAAGGCGTGGTAAATGGTGCTAACAAGGTGACCGATAAGGGTAAGATCGTTTCGACCTTCCTGATGGGTTCGCAGGAGGTTTACAACTTCATCGACAACAACCCCGAGGTGCTGATGATGGACGTTGCCTACACCAACGACCCCTTCGTAATCGCTCAGAACCCCAAGTTCTGCGCTATCAACTCGGCTCTTTCGATCGACCTCACCGGTCAGGTGTGCGCCGACTCGCTGGGTACTAAGTTCTACTCGGGCGTAGGTGGCCAGGTTGACTTCATCTATGGCGCATCGCGCAGCGAGGGCGGTAAGGCTATCATCGCTATGCCTTCGGTGACTAATAAGGGCGTGAGCAAGATTGCTCCCGTATTGGCTGAGGGTGCAGGTGTTGTTACCACCCGCTCGCATATGCACTGGTTCGTTACCGAGTATGGTGCAGTGAACCTCTACGGTAAGACCTTCCAGGAGCGCGCTCGCCTGCTCATCAGCGTAGCACACCCCGACCACCGCGAGGCTCTGGATCGTGCCGCATTTGAGCGTTTTGGATCGCATCACCACTATATCAAGATGTGCATGGGTAAATAAGACGTCTGATTGGTAAATTTTGCACTTTTCTCGAAAGGCTTCGCCTCATTTACGCTTAGTAAACTTCGGCTTGCCTTTCATCGCAAAGCCCAAAATTTCCTCAATCAATAAGCCTTATTTAGAAAAATAGAGAGGAGTATAGTTCTGCTCTCTTTTTTTTGGGAAGAGGGAGTGTTAGGGAATTTAAAGATTATCTCTAAACTCACTAAGTTCTCTAAATTCACTAAACTCCCTATTGCCTATTGGGCTTATTAGGCTTATTGGGCCTATTTAATTTTAGTAAGCCCAATAGGCCCGATAGGCCCAATAGGATTTTCCTATTAAAAAACCTGAGAGCAATTCGATATTGCTCTCAGGTTTTAATCTAACCCCACAACCCAAAAAAAAGTCATATGGCTGAGGGATTTTTAGGCGGAGGAGTCTTGGCGGCCACGCGCA
>JAFXAY010000076.1 GCA_017521965.1 Tidjanibacter sp.
AAATTATTTTTCAAGAACTTTGCTTCGAGAAAACTTTTCGGTGTTGTTTTATCTCATTTGCGGGTGCAAAAGTAGCGACTTTTTCGGTATCTGCAAATTTTTTCAAACTTTTTTTCAACTTTTTTACGCTAATTTTTAATCAAAATTGGCAACTGACTGAAAACCAAACGCATAGAAAAGCGGCTCTATTTCACCCAAAAACCCCGCATACACCTATATTATATAAAGTATAGCAAAAATTGGCAGTAACTATTTTTAGTATTATATTTGTCTTCGATTAGAAAAAAGAGCTTGAAGCGATATTTATACATACTGATTGCCATTGCCACCCTTGCTATTTTTGCCGAGGGGAGGACAATCGAGCACACTTCAATCACCAATCAGGAGAATCTAATCCTCACCGAGTCGATGCCTCGCAGCGACCTCTTCCGTGCCGGCGAGAGCACCATAGCTCTCCCCACAAGCGAAGGCTCGGTGACACAGCAGCGCACATCGCAGAGTGTGGTTCGTCGTGTGGGCAACAACCTGCTCACCCACAAATCCTCTATCGAGAGCAGTCAATCATCACTAAATAGTACTATTGTGCGGAGTGTGGTCCCCGTACCGTCGGGCGACCTGATGGCGAAGGATTACTACATCTTTCAGCTCCGTCACATCATTATTTAGGTCAGTTTTCTTCCCCTTATATATATAATAGGTATAGCGCGCACTCCCCAGAGAGGAGGTGTGCCCTATTGGTTTGCGTCGAACAATACTCTCGGCACAGACCACCCATATCATCACATAACAAAACATAATTAGATAAAAAATGAAGAAAATTGACAAGGCAATCTATGGTTGCTCGAAAAATATCAAACGTAAATATACAAACTCACTCAAATGGATTATTGCCGGTGCTGTGTGTAGCGCTGCACTTCTCTTCAACATCAGTTCGGTTTGGCTCAACGCCCTTGTGCTGACCATCGGCTGGATGGGTGTGGCCATCCTGGCATCCGTAGCGCTCTACTATCTGGTCGGCGACTGCTGTCGTCCCGTCTATCGTCCTACCGGCGAGGTGATGAAGCGCAACGAGACCTACTACGAACTATCGCAGGTGCCCCTGCTGCTCACCCTCTTGGAGAACAAAAATCTGGCAGCCATCGAGAGCCAGCCTCGCAGTTTCTCGCCCCACGTACTCTTTGTGACCTACACCGAGTCGTCGGGTGCAATGACCTGTGCTCAGTTGCTCGACAACACCGGCGCAGGGCCTCGCCCTCTGTCGGAGATTACCGTAATCGAAAAGTAAACCAACACCTATCAAAACAGACACAAGAGAGAACAATGGAAAAACAGATGATAAATGAGGTGCTGGCCGAAGTAGCACCCAATGAGATAGTTATGCGTCGTCGCTCGCCACTTGCTGCGCTCGTAGTACTGTGTGTGGGCGCCATACTGCTCGTACTCAACTTTACCGCCAATAGCGACCACGAGAGCGGCCTGCAAGCAGGTGCTGCGCTCGGTGGTGTGATAGCCTGCGGTATTGGTGTGGTGATGTTGGCACTCACCTTTACCGGCAAGAAGAGATGGCCGTGGAGCGTAGCCGAACGTAAGCCACTGCGCAAGACAACCACCTTCTACTCCTTCGCCGACCGCGACAAGGTGGCCGATGCAGTACGTCGCAACGACCGCAAGGCACTTGCCGAGATACCCGTGAGCCAAAGTGCAGCAGTGATGCACATCTGCTGGGCAACCCCCTCGGGCAAACTGCGTGTGGAGCAGGTGCAGGAGTACATACCCCACCGCTACGAGCCTGTGACCGAGGTCTTGGTAAACCATACCAAATAGGTCAACAACAAAAACGCGCTAAAAACAGCGAAGGCCGGATATCGTCGATATCCGGCCTTCTGCGTATAAAGTATTGACTAATAGTTCTTCGCGAAGATTACGCGGCGCTTGCTGGGCTTGCCGCTGAACACGCATACGCCATCCTCCTCGGGGCTGTCGAGGGGGATACAGCGCAGGGTAGCCTTGGTAGCCTCCTTGATTGCCAACTCGGTCTCGGTAGTACCGTCCCAGTGAGCATATATGAAGCCGCCCTTGGTTTCGAGCACCTCTTTGAACTCCTCCCAAGTATCGACCTTGGTAATCATCTCGTCGCGGTGAGCCTTTGCCTTCTCGAAAATCGAGCTCTGCATATCGGCCAAAATTGCCTCAACATTTTCAACTATGCCCTGGGCGCTTACGCTCTCCTTAACCAGAGTGTCGCGGCGCATCAGCTCGATAGTGCCATTTGCCAAGTCGCGGGGACCCATAACCAGACGCACGGGCACACCCTTCAACTCATACTCGGCGAACTTGAAGCCCGAGCGAACATTGTCGCGGTTGTCAACCTTCACGCTGATGCCCTTGGCGCGCAGAGGTGCAGCAATCTTCTCCAACTCCTCGGTCATCTTGGCAAGCTCCTCCTCACCCTTGTAGATGGGAATCATCACCACCTGAATAGGTGCGAGTGCGGGAGGCAGCACCAGACCGTTATTGTCGGAGTGAGCCATAATCAGCGCACCCATCAGTCGGGTCGAAACACCCCACGAGGTAGCCCACACATAGTCGAGAGTACCCTCCTTGGTGGCAAACTGCACGTCGAATGCCTTGGCAAAGTTCTGACCGAGGAAGTGCGAAGTACCACTCTGCAATGCCTTACCGTCCTGCATCATAGCCTCGATGGTGTAGGTATCGACAGCGCCTGCAAAGCGCTCGTTCTCGCTCTTGTGACCCACGATAACGGGGAGTGCCATATATTTCTCGGCGAAGTCGGCATATACCTTAATCATCTTCTGTGCCTCCTCAATTGCCTCAGCCTCAGTAGCGTGTGCGGTGTGGCCCTCCTGCCAGAGGAACTCGGCGGTGCGGAGGAAGAGGCGGGTGCGCATCTCCCAGCGTACCACGTTGGCCCACTGGTTGCAGAGGATGGGCAGGTCGCGGTAGGACTGAATCCAATTCTTGTAGGTGTTCCAGATGATGGTCTCGGAGGTGGGGCGAACGATGAGTTCCTCCTCCAAGCGTGCGTCGGGATCGACAACCACGCCACCCTCGGGTGCATTTTTCAGACGGTAGTGGGTAACCACCGCACACTCCTTGGCGAAGCCCTCAACGTGGGCAGCCTCGCGGCTGAAAAACGACTTGGGGATAAAGAGGGGGAAGTAGGCGTTCTGGTGACCGGTAGCCTTGAACATACCGTCGAGCACGCTCTGCATCTTCTCCCAAATTGCGTAGCCATAGGGTTTGATAACCATACAACCACGAACTGCCGAGTTCTCGGCAAGACCCGCCTTCACAACGAGGTCGTTATACCACTGCGAGTAGTTCTCCTCGCGAGGGGTCAGTTCTTTCAACTCTTTTGCCATCTTTGTATTGACCTTTTTATATAATTATTTATCCTATTTCTCGTTAGAGTAGTGGGTTGAGCCTTCGGCCGCTTTCGGTCGGGGCGCAAAATCCGACACAAAGGTAATTTATTTTTCTTAAATACACATATTATGGTTATCTTTGGAGCAAAAGGTGAGCGTTTTTCTGAGTCAAAAGCAACGAAAAGCACCCTTTATGCATCATTATTGTAGAAACACCTAAACCTGAGGCCCGCTACAAGAGGGGCGAAGGCCTCGACCAAAACGAGTAGAAATTATGAGAAAGGTTAGTAAGATATTGGCAATGATGGCTCTGGGAGCCACCTTTGCACTCTCGCAGAGCTGCACCTCGATGCTGCTCTCGGCCACCTCGTCATACGCCGGCGACGATATGTATGCTATCCACGACCGCGCAGCCATACAGTCGCGTATCGCACGCGAGCAGGAGGAGGCACGCCGAGCCGAGGAGGCACGCCGCGCACAGATGGAGGCACTCATCGCAGCAGCCGAGGCCGACGAGGAGATTGATGCTATTTTGGGCGCCGGCTCGTCGAGGAACAGCTACGAGTCGATACTCGCCGACGACTATGAGAGCGCCTACGAGCGTCGTCTGAGGGGCTTCAACTCGCCCTCCTATAATATGCCTTCGAGCTATTACAACTACCGCACCAGCGACGCCTACTTCTATGCAAGTAGCTACGACCCCACATTTTACAATGTGATGGTTATGGGCGATCAGGTGTGGGTTGAGCCTCGCTACATCACCTCGATGTTCGGCACTTGGGGTATGCCCTCGCTGTCGCTTTCGCTCTCTATCAACCCCTACGGGTACGATAGTTGGTATTGGAACAGCGTACGTTGGCGCACTTGGTATATGGATCCGTGGTATCGTCCCTACTACTACCACTTCGGCTGGTACGATCCGTGGCACTGGTACGATCCGTGGCCCGGCTATCGTCCGCCCCGTCCGCCCCATCACCACCACTCACACGGTCCTTCGTTCGGTGGCAGTCATCGTCCGCCCCGTCCCGTGGTGACCCACAACCCGGGCTATGGCTACAACCGTGGCGACAGCCCCGGCACAAGGATAAATGGTCGAGGAGGTACCACCAACCGTGGCGCAGGAGGCACGGGCGAGTCGTATCGTCGCAATGAGCCGACCAACTCGCGCGGTAACAGCTACGACCGCAACGACCGTACCGAGCGCAACAATAGCATATTCGACGGTGGCAACAGCCGCGGAGGTAACAGCAACTCCTCGTTCGGCAGTGGCTCGTCGGGTGGCAGCAACCGCGGTGGCTTCTCGGGAGGCTCGTCGGGCAGCAGCGGTGGCGGTGGTGTACGCTCCGGCGGTGGCAGCACAGGCGGCAGCCGCACCCGATAGTCCGCACCCGATAGTCCGAGTGTAGCGCACGACCTACAATAGAATAGTAAAAAACGAGAAAAAATACCATTATGAAAATTTTTAAACATACAGTAGCTCTTCTGGTTACAGCCCTCCTCGCGGTGAGCTCGGCCTCCGCACAATTTGCGGCAGGTGAGCTGATAGGAGTATCGGACTTCCAGACGACCGATATGCTCTCCACATCGCGTAGCGCCAACAGCTACACCAGCGCCCGCGTGGCAGGTATGGCCGGTGCCTTCACCTCGCTCGGTGGCGATATAGCGTCGATTTCGATTAACCCCGCAGGTCTGGGTATGTTCCGCCGCGGCGTGTTGAGTTTCTCGCCCTCACTCTCGTTCACCAACCAGAGCAATAGCGCCAACCCCTACGGTACCGATGCCCCCGCACGCTTCTCGATGGGTAATCTGGGCTTTGTGACCAATGTATATGAGGGTGCAGGCAGCGTGGTGAGCGTGAACCTCGGTTTCAGCTACAACAAGATTGCCGACTTCAACTACGAGAAGCGCTACTCGATGAACGGTAAGTACTCCATAGCCGACCTATTTGCCGAGCAGATGAGCGGTATCCCCAGCTCGTGGCTCAATTCGAGCGCTGCTCCTTTTGAGAACTACGATATCTTCCTCAACGAGTGGGGTGGCGTGCTGGCTTACCAGACACTGCTGATAGACCCCGTGGTGGCCGACGACCCCGCGAATAAGGCTTACCACGTCACCGCGATTGATGCAAATGCCGGTATCGGACAGTATATGAGTATGAAGAGTCGAGGTAGTATCGGCGAGTATAACTTTGCGGCAGGTATGAACATTGCCAACTCGCTCTATCTGGGTGCTACGGTGACTATTCAGGATATCTACAACGACCGCGACTATATCTACGACGAGGAGTATGACAATGGCGAGAACTCCAAGAGTCCCAACTACTTGGCAGCTATGAGTTACAATCCTCACGTCAGGGAGATTGGCACGGGTATGAACCTGCGCCTCGGCGCCATCTGGCGTCCCTTTGGCGGCCTACGCTTGGGTGTGGCATTCCAAACCCCGACGCTGGTGTCGTTGCAGAAGGAGTACTACTCGTTGATGGGCACACGCTTCCAGGACGAGCGTAACTTCACCTATAAGTCGAGCGTGCACAACATCTACACCTACGACTACTCCACCCCCGCCAAGCTGTCGCTCGGCGCATCGTACACGCTCGGTAGCGTGGCAGCAGTGTCGTTCGACTACGACAAGGTGTGGTATAAGGGTATGAGGATGTATGACGATAGCCGCGAGTTGAACGACTATATGAAGAACAATATCCGCACCCAGTACCAGACCGCCGACAATGTGCGCGTGGGCTTGGAGCTCCGCCCCATCTCGTGGCTGGCAATGCGCGCAGGCTATGCCTACTATGGCTCGCCCGCGGCAGTGGGTGACAACATCTTCGACGCCCCCATCGAACTCGACAGCCGCGACTTGGCATTTGGCTTGGGCTTCAAGGTGGGCAACACCTCGATTGACGCAGCGTTTGTGAATAAGCAGACCAACTACTCGGACTACGACCTCTTCTACTGGGACGGTGGCGAGGGCAACATAATCGCTAACGACCTGGTGTCGAAGAACAAAGCCCGCAAGAACATCGCAACTCTGACGGTAACAATACCGTTCTAAGAATTCAAAGTTCAAAATTCATAATTCAAAATTGAGTTAAACCTCAGAGCAGTATCGAACTGCTCTGAGGTTTTTGGTGTAAAGGGAGTGTTAGGGAGTGTTAGGGAATTTAGGGAATTTAGGGAACTTAGGAAATATAGGGAGTATAGGGAAATTTCTTTAAAATCACTAAACTCCTTAAACTCACTAAATTCCCTAATCTCCTATTACTCCCATTATTCCTATAATTCCCATTACTCCCATCAAACTAAACCTGAGAGTGGTTCGATACCACTCTCAGGTTTAGTTTAACCCCACCACCCAAAAAAGTCATATGGCTTAGGAAATTTTGGGCTTCGTGCAGCGAGGCTGCCCGCAGCATACTAAGCGTATGTGAGGAGCAGCCTCGCAAGGGAAGTGCAAAATTTACAAGCCAGATGGCT
>JAFXAY010000077.1 GCA_017521965.1 Tidjanibacter sp.
GCTTAGGAAATTTTGGGCTTCGTGCAGCGAGGCTGCCCGCAGCATACTAAGCGTATGTGAGGAGCAGCCTCGCAAGGGAAGTGCAAAATTTACAAGCCAGATGGCTTTTTTTTAGAAGTTCCAATCGGAAAGAGTATAACTCTCCTTAACCTGTGCCGGTGCGGTCGGGAAGAAGGTATGCCCCGTCAGCTCCTCAATGTCGGCGACGCTCTTCACATAGCTTGTGATGCCGCCGCTCAGCGAGGTATTTGTCTTGGGGTGCTCCATCCAGAAGCCGATAGCCATCAGCTCATTGGCAGAGCACTCGGAGATAGCCTTGACGGTGTTACCCTTCTTGGTACGAATCAGCACCTTATAGTAGTGGGTAGGCACGGGTGCATCATCCCAATCGGCATCGTAGGCGTTAGGCATAGTCACCTTCGGGTCGAAGTGTGCACCGGTCACCACATAGAGCGTATCGGAGCACTGCTTATTGCGCACTGCACCCTCCAATGTGCCCCAAATACCTTCATTGAAATCGGACTGCTGAGGAGTCATATTGGTGAAATAGAAAGTCTGAGCATTCATTTCAGCACTTGCCAAACGGTCTGCCGATGCAATCTGGTGGCCACGGTTATAGTCAGCCGCAGAGCCATCGTCCTCCTTGTAGGAGAAGGACACATTCGCCTGGTCGGCGACAGGAATCTGCGGATCGTATGCCCACTCGTCGGTACGACCAGTATTCTTGGTTGTATAGCAACTGTGCAGCGGGTAGGCAATCCAAAGTGCAGCCTTCTTGCTCTTGTCGAAGCCGATGGAGTAGTTGCGGATATCCTTACCATTGGCATCGGCCGCAAAGTGAGCCACATATTGGAGCTTATTGTTGTCCATCTCAGGCAGCTCTGCCCAACCCATCTTGGTCACATCGACGGTAGTATCGCCATTGCCACCGCCTGTCGAGGTGCCCGACTCGATGTCGATAACCTGTCCGCCTTTGGCATCAACAGTCAGCGAGATATCGTCGAAGTTCAGACCGTGCTTCTGGTAGCAACCACCCACCAATTTGATGGAGAGTTTCTCGCGAGGCTCGCTCAGAGTGAAGCCTGCACTACCCAGCGCCCAAGTGTTGTAGGGGGTGTCGTTATCGTAGTCGAGGAGCACCCAATTGGTACCGTCACCGATGTAGATATCGAGGTCGGTATCGGGCTGACCGCCACCCACTTTGAGAGCGTAGTTCACCGAGCCTTCGGGGAGGGTGATGTTGTTCACCTGGAACCACTCGTCCTCATAGACGCGGACATATACGCCGCCCGAAGCACCATTATAGGTACCGATGTTGCCATTTGAGCCATAGTTGTCGTTACGCACCTTTGCGCCCTGGTTGGTGTAGGTCACCGTGGAGGCACCCGAGCCTGTGGTGTCGTATTTGGAGTAATCGTCGGCGTAGGTAGTAGCCGAAATGGTCTGAGTACCAAATGTTTCGTTATAGACCAGAGTGCCTACATTGGGGTCTTCGTCGGGGTCATCATTGCCACCGCTACCACTGCCGATGGTCACCTGCTGGCCACCATCGCCCGGGTAGAGGCAGAGGTCGTCGAAGTTAGCACCATAGTTGCCCGTACCATTACCATAAAGACGGAGCGAGATTTTGTCGTAGTCGGAGGTGAGCGAGAAATCTACATAGATCTTCTCCCACTTATTGTACTGCGACGAGCCATCGTAATCGAGCTCGGTCCAATTGGTACCATCGCCAACAAATATCTGCATATTCTCCGCAGGCTGTGCAGCACCCAACGACAAACGCAGGTCGCGCTCACCCGCGGGGAGGGTGATATCCTTAACGTCTAAGTAGCTGTTATCGTATCTCGCACGGATATAGCAACCACCCGAAGCACCCGAGTAGGTACCTTCGTCGCCTTTCGAGCCGTGGTTGTCGTTGCGCACGGTAGTCGAGTTGCCATCATAGGTCACGGTCGAGGCTCCAGAGCCCGACTTGTCGGAATAGCCTTTGAGGTCGTCGGCATAGACGGTGCCACTAACGCTATTGTTGGTGAAGCTCTCTTTGTAGATTATCTCTGACTCCGAAGGCTCATCGTCGGGAGTGTCGCCCGAACCACCATCGCCCGAGCCACCATCGCCACTGCCACCATCGGCGGGTCGGCTTACGGTGATAGTCTTGCTCACCTCGTTGGTAAATACCTCACTGACAAAGGTTTTGATAGTGAAGGAATAGGTCTTACCCGCAGGGATTGAGAGCACAACCACACTACCGTTGCCACTGCCGCGAGTCTTGTCGAGTTTGAGGTCGGGACTGCTCGGCGCAACGGTCCAGTCGGTGTTAGAGGTCACTGTCACCACGTTATTGGTAGCCACATTGGGGTCGAATGTGATGCTCGACTTATCGACCGACAGCTCGGCTGTCTTGGTCTCAGGCTCGTTGGTGCAATCGACCATCAGAGCCACGCCAAGCACAAGGGCCAAAAATAGGTAAATTTTCTTCATAGGTTGTAGTATTTCTGTTTGTTATAGGATTAGGCTGTCCGACTCTGCCGAACAGCCTAATAAAGCCTTGATAAACTGTTATTTAACATCAACAATACGGTTCCAACCGTGAGTATCCTCACAGCGACCATACTGGATATCCTGCAACAGGTTGAAGAGCTTGACCGACCACGGACCTGCCTCGGAGCCATACTCGATAGTCTTGTCCTCTTTCGGGTCGTAGATAGAGCCGACGGGCGAGATTACAGCCGCAGTACCGCAAGCACCCACCTCCTCGAAGGTAGGCAACTCCTCGACAGCCACCCTGCGCTCCTCAACGCGCAGGCCTAAATCCTCGGCCAACTGACGCAGCGAGCGGTTGGTAATCGAGGGGAGAATCGAGGGCGACAAGGGGGTGATGTATGCACCGTCGCGGATAGCCATAAAGTTGGCGGCGTTGAACTCGTCGATATACTTACCGTCGCGCGGATCGAGGTACAAGACAGCAGCGTAGCCCTCGTTGTGGGCCTTGGTGCCCGAGATGATACTTGCCGCATAGTTGCCGCCCACCTTGGCGTGACCCGTACCCTTGGGTGCAGCACGGTCGTGGTCGTGTTCCAAATAGGTACTGATAGGACGGAAGCCATTTTTGAAATAGGGGCCTACGGGGGTGGCGAAGATGAGGAAGAGGAACTCCTTAGCCTCCTTAACACCCACCTCGGCACTCATACCAATCAGCAGAGGACGCAGGTAGAGCGACGCACCCGTACCATAGGGAGGGATAAACTCGGCATTGGCCTTCACGCACTGCTCACACATCTCCACAAACAACTCCACCGAAGGAGCCTTCATACAGAGGTAGTCGGCCGAGTCGATCATACGCTGGGCATTATCTTCGGCGCGGAAGAGGCGCACCTTGCCATCGACGCCACGGAAAGCCTTCAAGCCCTCGAAGACCTCGTGACCATAGTGGAGGCAGGTAGCCGCCATATGCATAGGGATATACTCACTGTCGGTGACAGTAATCTCACCCCACTTACCATCTTTGTACTCGCAACGAACATTCAGATTGGTCTTGTAGTAGCCAAATCCAAGTTCGCCCCAATTAAGTTCTTTGCTCATTTTGTTTCTCTATTTTAAGGTTCAATAATTGTCGGCTAACTTCTACGGTCGCCTCCCTATTGCACCTCATTAACTACTAACCTACCATTGAACCGCTCTTCACTGCCGCCTCGGGCGAGAGGAGCACCAATTTACCTGTGGCATCGGCAGCCATCAAAATCATACCGCGAGAGAGGATACCCTTCAACTCCCTCGGAGCCAAGTTGACCAGCACCAGCACCTGACGACCCACCAACTCCTCGGGCGAGTAGTGCTCGGCGATGCCCGACACAATCTCGCGGGTGTCTATACCTGTATCGACAGTGAGTTTCAGGAGTTTCTTGGTCTTAGCCACCTTCTCGGCTGCCAAAATAGTCGATACACGGATATCCATCTTGCCGAAGTCGTCGAAGCTGACCTCCTCCTTCTGAGGCTCGGCCTTCACCTCGGCAGCAGCATTGGCAGCCTTGGTGTCGGCAAGCTTCTGCAACTGCTTGTCGATTACCGCATCCTCAATCTTCTCGAAGAGCAGTTCGGCCTTGCCCAACTGGTGACCTGCGGGGAGCAACTCGGTGCTGCCCAGCGAGTCCCAACCAAACTTCTCGCAACCAATCATCTTCAACATCTTCTCGGCCGAGAAGGGCATAAAGGGCTCGATAGCTATCGAGAGGTTGGCGGTGATTTGGAGTGCCACGTTCAAGATGGTCTTCACTCGCTCCATATCGCTCTTGGCGAGTTTCCAAGGCTCGGTGTCTGCCAAGTATTTATTACCCAATCGGGCAATGTTCATCGCATCTTTGAGTGCCTCGCGGAAGTGGTAGTTCTCGATGTTGCGCTCCAAGGAGGCCTTAATCTCAGGCAGCTGGCTGAGAATCTCGCGATCGTAGTCGTTCAGCTCGCCACACTCGGGCACACGACCCTCGAAGTACTTACCGGTGAGGACCAGAGCACGGTTTACGAAGTTGCCGAGCACCGCCACCAGCTCGTTGTTGTTGCGAGCCTGGTAGTCCTTCCAGGTGAAGTCGTTATCCTTAGTCTCGGGGGCATTTGCGCAGAGCACATAGCGGAGCACATCCTCCTTGCCGGGCATCTCTTCGAGGTACTCGTTGAGCCATACCGCCCAGTTGCGCGAGGTGGATATCTTGTCGCCCTCCAAGTTGAGGAACTCGTTGGAGGGTACGTTGTCGGGAAGGATATAGTCACCGTGCGCCATCAACATAGTGGGGAATACGATGCAGTGGAAGACGATGTTGTCCTTGCCGATGAAGTGTACCATCTTGGTATCCTCGCTCTTCCAATACTTCTCCCAATCGGGGGTGAGCTCCTTGGTGGCGGAGATGTAGCCGATGGGGGCGTCGAACCACACGTACAACACCTTACCCTCGGCACCCTCTACTGGCACGGGGATACCCCAATTGAGGTCGCGGCTCACTGCGCGAGGCTGCAAACCCAGGTCGAGCCAGCTCTTGCACTGGCCATATACGTTGGGCTTCCACTCCTTGTGCTCTTCGAGTATCCACTCGCGGAGCTTAGGCTCGTACTTGTCCAACGGGAGATACCAATGCTTGGTCTCCTTCATCACGGGCTTCGAGCCGGAGATCATACTGCGAGGCTCCAAGAGGTCGGTGGGGTTGAGAGTACTACCACACTTCTCACACTGGTCACCGTAGGCACGGTCGTTCTGACAGTGGGGGCAGGTACCCATAATATAACGGTCGGCGAGGAAGGTCTGCGCCTCCTCGTCGTAGTATTGCTGCGAGGTGGCCTCGGAGAATACACCCTTGTCGTAGAGGGTGCGGAAGAACTCGGAGGCGGTACGGTAGTGCTCTGCCGAGGTGGTACGCGAGTAGATATCGAAGGAGATACCCAGACCCTCGAAAGAGCGCTTGATAATATCGTTATACTTGTCGACCACATCCTGAGGAGTGATGCCCTCGTTGCGTGCCTTGATGGTGATGGGCACACCGTGCTCGTCGGAGCCACAAACCCAAATCACATCTCTGCCGCGCAGACGGAGATAACGCACATAAATATCGGAGGGAACATAAACTCCCGCCAAATGGCCGATATGAACAGGACCATTGGCATAGGGGAGAGCCGAAGTCACTAAGTATCTTTTGTAATCTTTCATTGTTGTATGGTAATAATTCATACAAAGATACCTATTAATAATAGAAATTCAAAATGCAAAGTTCAAAATTCAAAGTGAGGTAGAGAGATTTGGGAGGATTAGGGAGCGTTAGGGAATAATAGGAATAATAGGAATAATAGGAATAAGGGGAGTAATGAGAATAATGAGAATAATGAGAATAATGAGAAAATCTTTAAACTCCTTAAATTCACTAAGCTCCCTAAATTCCCTAATCTCCCTAAATTCCCAGAACTCCCAGAACTCCCATAATTCCCAATAAAAAACCTGAGAGCAATTCGATATTACTCTCAGGTTTAACTCATTTTGAATTTTGAACTTTGAATTTTGAATTAAAAAGTCATATGATTGAGGAAATTTTGTGCTTCGTGCAGGGAGCCAAAGCGCAGTTTACTAATAGTAAATTATAGGGTATTTTTACCTATTTTCTAAGATTTGCCAATAATATGCAAAACATTGTGTTTTAGCGTATTTTGGCAAATCTTCTTTTCTTGTGA
>JAFXAY010000078.1 GCA_017521965.1 Tidjanibacter sp.
GGTGGGCTCTTACCCCACCTTTTCACCCTTACCCCACCCAAAGGCAGGGCGGTTATTCTCTGTTACCTTAACCATACCCTCACGAGTATCTTCCCGTTAGGAAGCGCGGTGCTCTATGTTGCTCGGACTTTCCTCTCCCTTGCGGCAGCGACGAAGCCCCCACGCACAATTTGGGCACAAAAGTACTCTTTTATTCGAAAATTGTAAAATTTATATATATTTGTCGCGATGAAAATTTTATACATTATCCTCGGGTCGCTCTCACTTGGGCTGGCAATCCTCGGCATCTTCCTGCCGCTGCTGCCCACCACACCACTGCTCCTGCTTGCCGCAGCACTCTATCTCCGTAGCAGTCAGCGACTATACTCGTGGCTTATGAATCACCCCAAACTCGGCCCCTATATCCGCAATTTCAGGGAGCACAAGGCAATACCCCGCCGCGCAAAGATAGTGTCGGTCACAATGGTATGGGTGACTATCGGCTACTGTATTCTCTTTGTCCTAAAACCCCTATGGCTGCGAATTGCTATGGGCCTACTTGCTGCGGGTATCTCGTGGCACATACTCTCGTTTGCCACGCTGGAAGAGAAGAGGTAGTCGCAAAATGCAAAGTTCAAAATTCAAAATTGATTAAAAATGAGAGCAGTTCGATACTGCTCTCATTTTTTTGTAGGGAGCGTTAAGGAACTTAGGGAGTTTAGGGAGTTTAGGGAGTTTAGGGAGTTTAGGGAATTTAGGGAATTATGGTATATAACAACGGTCGTGCCCGCAATTCTGTCTGAGGCATCAGCCGAAGACACACATCCCCCGCCGAGGCGGGGGCTTGGGGGTGGGTCAGGCCTACAATTGCCTGCGGAGCAGGCAGGTGTCGAGGTGGTGAGTAGAGGTAGCGGAGTATTTACCTTACTAAATTTGCATTACAACTTCCTGACAAAGTGTATTCGGTCGGTGGCGATGCCGAAGCGGGTTATCTCATCGGCCGATAGGAAGTCTGTGGCGCGTATCTCTTCTACTATGAAGCCGGCACTGCTCAGTCTGTCGGCGTAGTCGCGCCCGAATATGCGCAGGTGGTCTGGTTGCCCGAATGCCTCGCGGCGCTCTTCGGGGGTGGTCTTTGTTGGGTCTTCGTAGCTCACCTCCAATCCATAATCTACGGGCGAGAGAAGTATTCCCCAACCGCTATGGCGCATCACTCGGAATATCTCGGATAGTGCTTTGCGGTCGTCTTCGACGTGTTCGAGGATATGGTTACATATTACAACATCGAACTCGCACTCATCGAATGGCATCTGCTGTACGTCGAGTTTCACCTTGGCCAGAGGACTTTCCAGGTCGGCTGTAACATACTTTTCGCCAAATAGCCTCTCGAAGGGGCGCAGGAAGCAGTGCTCGGGGGCAATATGGAGCAGACGATAAGGTGCAGAGAAGAAGTCTGTTTTGCGCTCCAACCATAGCCATAGCAGACGGTGACGTTCGAGCGACATACAGTGAGGACACAGCGCACCGCTGCGCGAGGAGACGTAACCATAGGAGAAAAATTTGCGGAAACGCTTGCCACACACGGGACACTCCACCCTACGACCACGCATAAAGAGCCCTGCTGCGGGTATCACCACGCCGGCTATGCGCTGCACCGTGGGGCGCGACAAGTGGTTGAGCACATATTTTGTCAGTCGGCCCATTGACTACTCTTCGGGTTTGAGTATTCGTCCCACCTCCGATTCGATACCCGCCAGGCGGTCGCGACAGAGGGCAATCAGTTCGGTGGCACGCGCCACATCGGTCGATAGGTTGTCGATATCGACATCGGTTCTACTCAGGCGGGCAAGTATTGCATCGAGTTCGCGCTTAGCCTCGCCATAGCTCATCTGGTCTGCCATATTCTATTCTGTATCAACGTTTAATATCACTTTTTCGATTGTGGCTCGCACTCGGCCATCGGCAAATAGTATCTCCACCTCGGAGCCCTCGGCCACCGATGCAGCACTGCGCACCACTCCCTGCGGGCCACTCACTATGGCATAGCCGCGCGAGAGGAGTCGCTCGGGCGACGCCACTGCCACCAGCGCCTCGGCACGCGCCAATCCTTCGCGCTGACGTTCGAGGAGGTGGGCGATACTCACACGGAGCAGCTGGCTACGCGAGTCAAGCTCGCTGTGCTGGCGCGAGGCAATGTCGGCCACACGCTCACGCAGGGTTACCTCCGCAAGGGCCAGAGCACCGTCGAACTCGCGCATACGCTCCACAAGGAAGTCGGCCACTGCGGTCGGAGTCTTCTGCTCGGTGTGTGCCACGAGGTCCATCACGCTGGTATCCTTGTCGTGACCTATGCCCGTGATTATCGGCAGGGGCATCTGTGCAGCCACGAAGCAGAGTTCGTAGGCATTGAAGCAACTAAGGTCGCTCTGTGAGCCACCGCCACGGATTACCACCACCGCGTCAAACTCCTCGGCACGCTCGGCCACTTCGGTCAGCGCAGCGATGACACTCTCGGCCGCCTGCAAGCCCTGCATCAGCGACTCGAATAGGGTGATTTGGAAGTGGTATGGCGAGGCGTTGATGTGCTCCATAAAGTCGCGATAGCCCGCAGCGCCCGACGCCGATACTACTGCAATGTGCTGAACGACAACGGGTAATGCAAGTGAGCGGTTCATCGCTATCACTCCATCTTTTGTCAGCTGGTCGATGGTCTGTCGGCGCAGACGCTCCTGCTCACCAAGGGTGAAGGCGGGCTCAATATCGACCACCTGCAACGATAGCCCGTAGAGTTCGTGATAGGTCACCACCACGCGCAGCAGCACCGAGAGTCCTGCCACCAAGTCGGAGCCCGTGACGCTACGGAAGTGGGCCGCCATAGCCCCATACTGCGAGCGCCACGCCACTGCCGATAGTTTGGCCTTGGGGACACTTCCCCCGCCACTCTCGACAAGCTCCATATAGCAGTGGCCTGAGGTGCGATTAACCTTAATCTCCCCTATCTCGGCACTCACCCATAGGGGGAGTGGCAAGCCATCGGCAAGCGACAGTTTGATGCGACGTGCAAGTTCGGATAGGGTAATGTGCTCCATTTTAGCCTCGTAAGCCCCAAATAGTGGGGAAATTTTACATCAGACAAAGATAGTACAAAAATATCGAAAAAAATGTGTACATTTGCGCGGAAAAATAAGATAACTATTACCATAAATCATATATGGCAGATAATGCGATACTTGACCGCCTGGACGGTCTGAAAATCAAATACGAGGAGATTGGTCAGCAGATGACCGACCCCGAGGTGATTGCCGACGTGAAGAAGTTTGTGGCTCTGAACAAGGAGTACAAGGAGTTGGAGCCTATTGTCGAGACCGCCGAGCGTTACCAAAAGGCAGAGAAGGACCTGGCCGAGGCTAAGGATATGCTGCTCAACGAGAAGGACGAGGACCTGAAAGAGATGGCTCGCGCCGAGGTAGCAGAGTTGGAGCCCCTGACCGTACAGATGGAGGAGCAGATTAAGTTGCTGCTTATCCCGAAGGATCCTCAGGACTCGAAGAACGCTATCTTGGAGATTCGTGGCGGTACGGGTGGCGACGAGGCTGCACTCTTCGCCGGCGACCTGCTGAGAATGTACACCAAGTATATCGACAGCAAGGGTTGGAAATATGAGGTCAACAACTCCTCCGAGGGTGCTGTGGGTGGCTACAAGGAGGTTGTGTTGAAGGTGACGGGCGACAACGTATATGGCACACTGAAATATGAGTCGGGCGTTCACCGCGTGCAGCGCGTACCCCAGACCGAGACTCAGGGTCGAGTACACACCTCGGCTGCTTCGGTAGCAGTACTGCCCGAGGCTGAGGAGTTCGACGTGGAGATCAGTATGAACGATATTCGCAAGGATATCTTCTGCGCATCGGGCCCCGGTGGCCAGTCGGTGAACACCACCTACTCGGCTATCCGTCTGACCCACATTCCCACCGGCATCGTAGTGCAGTGTCAGGACCAGAAGTCGCAGCTCAAAAACTTCGACAAGGCGTTGGAGGAGTTGCGTACCCGCGTCTTCAACCTCGAATACTCGAAGTATCTCGACGAGATTGCCAGCAAGCGTAAGACAATGGTGAGCACCGGTGACCGTAGCGCAAAGATTCGTACCTACAACTATCCTCAGGGCCGAATCACCGACCACCGTATCAACTACACCATCTACAACCTCGCCGCATTTATGGACGGTGATATTCAGGACTGCATCGACCATCTGATTGTTGCAGAGAACGCTGAGCGTTTGAAAGAGAGCGAGTTGGGATAGAGTAATAATACCAAATAAAATAGAAGACAGCCGAGCATTATTCAGTGTTCGGCTGTTTTGTTTTGGTTTGGAAAGGAAATTGCAATACCACCTATTCCAACTTAGAATATGGATTGGTTATGCTCGACAATATCGTAATTCTCGGCTCGCAGTTGGCAGGCACACGCCACGCCGCACCTGTGCAGTTGGCCGAGGCACTTGCCACTCGTCACTCAGTGCTCTACGTTGAGCCATTTGGCTACACGACACAGAGCGACACCCCCGACGACTACCGCGCTTGCCACACCTCGCTCCGTCAATCGTCGGCGGGGATAAAAATTCTCTCGCCGCTGGCTCAGATGTTGCCTCAACCCAACTTCTATCGTTGGTTGATGTTGGGTATGGTGGAGCGCATCAATGCCACACGCATAGTGGAGGAGTTGGAGTGGGCACTGCGCACACTCCATATCGAGGAGTATGCACTCCTCATCGACACCCCCTCGCTACGCAACTCGATAGTGGTGGAGATGCTCTCGCCACGCACCATCTACCTGATGCGCTGGCAGTCGTGGGAGTGGGAGCGTAGTGCCGAGGCGGGCGAAGCCTACGACACTGACGAGCAGGAGATTGCGGTGCGACTCATAGAGCGGTGCGATGCGGTATTGGCCACCTCCGTCGGGCTTGCCGCACTCCCCCACCGACACAACCCCTACACCTTCAACATATCGGGTGGTCTAGCCGACATCACCACCACTCCCTCGGCCGAGATGTGGCACAAGGCGGCACGCCGAGTCGATGCGGTGGCCGACCTATTGGAGCGCACGGAGCACCCTACGGGGCGCAACATCAGGCGCAAGAGGCGGGTGCTGAGTTAGCCCGACGCCATAGGGGATTTTAACACTTTTTTTACAAAAAGGCAGAAAAAAGGTTAACTGCCGCCGATACTATTTGACACTCGCAGAAAAAATTGTAACTTTGGCTGATTAAATAGTTACGATTATGGAGAAGCAATGGTTACGCGAGAGATACAGCGAGTTCTACGCAAAGGCTGAGCAGCGATTTAGCGAGCGCAGCCTCGGTTTTATCTATCGAGCCATTGAGCGCACCGCCGAGGCACTCGACGGTATGACGCGCTACGATGGTTCGCCCCTGCTGGACCACTCGATGGGCACTGCCCTGGTTGTATTCGACGAGATTGGTCTGGGTCGCAACTCCACAGTCAGCACAATACTCCACGATGCCTACCGTATGGGGCTGATTGGCGCAGACGAGGTACGCACCTCGTTTGGTGACACCCCTATCACCCTGCTCGAAGGTATGAACCATATCTCGGGTATCGAGACCAATAGTTCGTCGAAGCAGGCCGACAACTTCCGCGAGATGATTATCTCCTACTCCACCGATCCGCGAGTTATTCTCATCAAACTCGCCGACCGATTGGAGGTGATGCGCCGATTGGAGATATTCCCCGAGCCCAAGCGCCGCAAGAAGAGTTGGGAGAGTATGAACCTCTACGCCCAGATAGCCCACAAACTCGGTCTGTATGCGATTAAGAGTGAGCTCGAAGACCTCTCGTTGCGCTACTTGGAGCCTGTGGAGTATCACGAGATAAGCCAGAAGCTGACCGAGTCGGAGGCTGAGCGTATGGCATTTATCGGCCGATTCTTGGAGCCGATAGAGAAGAAACTCGCTGCGACGGGTATGAAGTACCATATCAAGAGCCGCACCAAGTCTATCTACTCCATCTGGCGCAAGATGCATCGTCAGCATATCCCCTTTGAGGAGGTCTTCGACCTCTTCGCAATACGCATCATCATCGACTGCCCACCCGAGCAGGAGAAGCAGTCGTGTTGGGGTGTGTTCTCGATAGTCACTGACTTCTATATTCCCAATCCTGAGCGTATGAGGGATTGGATATCTATACCAAAATCAAATGGTTACGAGTCGTTGCACACCACCGTTGTCACCAAAGAGGGCAAGTGGGTGGAGATTCAGATTCGTACCGAGCGTATGGACGAGGTGGCCGAGCGAGGCATCGCCGCACACTGGCGCTACAAAGGTGTGGAGCAGAGCGAGGCGGGACAAGAGGAGTGGCTCGCCAAGTTGCGCTCGCTGATGGAGGAGACCGACCGCAGCCATCTGGCAACAAGGTTGGGCACAAAGCTAACATCGAGTGAGGTATTCGTATTTACCCCCAAGGGCGACCTGCGCAAACTCCCCGAGGGTGCAACGGTACTCGACTTCGCCTTCGACATCCACTCCGACGTGGGTAGCAAGTGTATCGGTGCGCGCATCGGCGAAAAGGTAGTACCCATCAAGGAGGTGCTGCGCAATGGCGATATTGTCAACATCCTCACCGCAAAGAACCAAAAGCCCAAGTCGGATTGGCTCAGCATTGCCAAGACGAGCAAGGCACGCAACCGCATCAAGGTATTCCTACGCGAGGAGGAGGCCAAACTCGCCCGATTGGGAAGAGAGGAGTTGGAGCGCAAGTTGAAGAATTGGAAGGTGCCGATGACCATCGACGAGGCGGTGGCGGTGCTCTGCAAATACTACAAGATACGCAACGGACTCGACCTCTACGGTCGTATCGCCACTGAGAAGCTCTCGATGAGCGACATCAAGGAGATACTTGGTCGCCACGTCGAGGGAGAGCTCTTCGAGCCTAAGCCACCCGCACCCCGCAACACCCCCGCCACGCAGAAGGAGCAGGATGGTGGCAATCGCCAGAGCGAAACGCTCATCATCGGCGAGGCTATCAAGGGTCTGGACTACAAGATGGCACGTTGCTGCAACCCCATCTTCGGCGACGAGGTATTTGGCTTTACCACTATCAGCAGCGGTATCACCATACACCGCGAGGATTGTCCTAACGCCCCGAGGCTCAAAGAGATGTACCCCTATCGCATTATCTCTGCCAAGTGGCGTAGCGATGCACCACAGGGGGCATACGTGGCCTCCATACGCGTAGTTGCCGACGATGCTACGGGTATGGTCAACCGCCTTATGGAGGTGATAACCAGCGAATTGAAACTCAACATACGTTCGCTCAGTTTCTCGCCTGCACGCGACAACAACATCAGCGGACTGATAAATATCGAGGTACCCAATACCAATGTAGTCGATATGGTGGTCTTCCGCCTGCTCAAAATCAAGGGCGTGGAGAGAGCCTACCGCATCAACTAACAAACAGAGAAACAATGGACTACACCCACCCCATAAAGACCAACTCACCACTCCCCACCTCTGTAAAAGAGGTGAGGGTGCTCGGTTGGGACTACATTGATGTGATACTCATCAATGGTGATGCCTATATCGACCACCCCGCATTTGGTGCGGCGGTGATTGGCAGGCTGTTGGAGGCCGAGGGGTACCGAGTGGCCATTGTACCTCAACCCAACTGGCGCGACGACCTTCGTGATTTCAAGAAACTTGGTGCGCCACGCCTCTTCTTTGGTGTTACTTCGGGCAGTATGGACTCGATGGTCAACCACTACACCGCCAATCTGCGCCTGAGGAGCGACGACGCCTACACCCCGGGAGGCAAGGCGGGTTTCCGACCCGACTATGCGGTGACGGTATATACCAAAATCCTCAAAGAACTCTTCCCCCACACGCCGGTGGTGGTTGGGGGTATCGAGGCTTCGCTGCGCCGACTCACCCACTACGACTATTGGAGCAACAGGCTCAAACCGTCGGTGCTTGTGGAGAGTGGTGCCGACCTGCTGATTTACGGTATGGGCGACCGCACGATAGTGGAGGTGGCAAAGGCACTGCACAACGGATATAACACCAAGTTGCTCCGCAAGTTACGCGGTGTGGCATTTATGGCCGATGGCGACTACATCGGTCGTCTGTCGCCTGAACAGACCATACGCCTGAACAGCTACGAGGAGTGCTGCAAGAGCGGCAAGGCATTTGGCGACAACTTTGTGAAGATAGAGGTCGAGAGCAACCGTATGGAGCAACTATCGACCCTCGTCGAGGGCGTAGGCGAGCAGTTTGTGGTGGTCAACCCACCTCACGAGAGGCTCACCACCGAAGAGATAGACCGCAGCTTCGACCTGCCCTACACCCGTCTGCCCCACCCACGCTACCGTGGCAAGGGCGATATACCTGCCTACGAGATGATTAAGCACTCGGTAAATATGCACCGTGGTTGTTTCGGCGGTTGCAGTTTCTGCACCATCTCGGCTCATCAGGGCAAGTTCATCTCCTCGCGTAGCGAGGGCTCTATTCTGAGAGAGGTGGAGGCAATCAGCCAAATGGCCGACTTCAAGGGCTACTTGTCGGATATTGGTGGTCCGTCGGCAAATATGTATATGATGCACGGACGCAACGAGGAGTTGTGCAAAAAGTGTATAAAACCATCGTGCCTCTTTCCGCGCCCCTGCCCCAATCTGGATAACTCGCACGAGAGGCTCATTGCCCTCTACCGCAAGATAGACTCACTGCCCACCATCAAGAAGGCATTTGTGGGTAGTGGCGTAAGGTACGACCTGATTGACGAGGAGCACCGCAATGACTACCTCCGTCAGCTCATCACGCGCCACGTGTCGGGTCGCTTGAAGGTGGCACCCGAACACACCGAGGATAGAGTGCTCCGCGAGATGCGCAAGCCACCGTTTGCGCTATTCGAGCGACTCAATGCCGACTTCAAGCGCATCTGCAAGAGGGAGGGTTTGAAGTATCAGTTGATACCCTACTTTATCTCGTCGCACCCCGCCTGCCGAACAGAGGATATGCGTCGCTTGCAGGAGAAGACCCGCGCCCTCAACTTCCGTTTGGAGCAGGTGCAGGACTTCACCCCAACGCCGATGACACTCTCGTCGGTGATGTTCTACACGGGCCACAACCCATACACAGGCGAGAAAGTCTATGTGGCACGCACTCAGGAGGAGAAACGTGCGCAGAAAAATTATTTCTTCGCAGAGAGCAAAAAGCGATACTAATTTTGTATTTTTGACCCCTATTTCCATTACAGAAACCTATAAACCCTAACATAGTCCGATGGCAAAAAGCTTTACACCCAACCAGCACAACAACGAGGCCTACAACCAATTGGTGGAGGCTCCCGGCACTATCCCACCCCAAGCACTCGACTTGGAGGAGGCGGTGCTCGGTGCCCTAATGCTCGAAAAAGATGGTATCATCACCGTACAGGAGTTCCTCTCGGCAGATGCGTTCTACAAAGAGCCCCACAAAATTATCTATCAGGCGATTGAGGAACTCTCGACAGAGCTCAAACCTATCGACCTGCTGACCGTCACCGAGAAGTTGCGCCAGAAGAAGCAACTCAAAGCGGCGGGTGGTGCATCGTTCTTGGCGCAACTGACTCAGAAGGTGTCGTCGGCAGCCCACTTGGAGTACCACGCCTCGATTGTGGCGCAGAAGTACATTCAGCGCGAGCTGATACGCACCTCGACCGAGATTGTGCGTCGCAGCTACGACGACAGTACCGACGTGAGCGACCTGCTCGACTATGCTGAGGGTGAGATTTTCAAGGTGGCCGAGGGCCATATCTCGCGCGAAGTACAACGCTCGCGCGATATCTGGCAGAAGACTATGGACGCTATCGAGGAGGCCAGCAAGCACGGTGGCAAGATGAACGGTGTCCCCTCGGGCTTTACCGATATCGACAATCTGACTATGGGTTGGCAGCCTTCGGACCTGATTATCATCGCGGCTCGTCCTTCGATGGGTAAGACCGCATTTGTCCTCTCTATGGCGCGCAATATCACCGTGGAGCACAACAAGGGCGTTGCTATCTTCTCGTTGGAGATGAGTAGCACTCAGCTGATGATGCGTCTGATGGTGGCCGAGTCGCAGTTGCCCTCGAACGACGTGAAGAGTGGTCGTCTGAGTCCTGAGCAGTGGGCACACTTGGAGCAATCGACACGCAAACTCTCCGAGGCTCCTATCTTCATTGACGACACCCCTGCGCTCTCCATCGCCGAGCTTCGAAGTAAGGCGCGCAAGCTGAAAGCGCAGTATAATATCGACCTTATCATCATCGACTACTTGCAGCTGATGACGGGTAGCAAAGATGCCAAGGGTAGCCGCGAGCAGGAGGTTGCTTCGATATCGCGCTCGTTGAAGGCCATTGCTAAGGAGTTGAATATCCCGATTATAGCGCTGTCGCAGTTGAACCGTTCGGTGGAGTCGCGACAGAGCAAGCGTCCGCAACTCTCCGACCTTCGTGAGTCGGGTGCCATTGAGCAGGATGCCGATATTGTAGCATTTATCCACCGCCCCGAGCACGCCGGACTGCTGCAAGATGAGCAGGGCAACTCCACTGCCGGTGTAGCCGAGATTATCGTGGCTAAGCACCGTAACGGTGCTGTGGAGGATGTGCGTCTGCGCTTCCGCAAGGAGCAGGCTCGATTTACCGACTGGGACGATATGCCGCTCGACGGTATGAAGTCCTACGAGAGTAGTATGGGTATGTCGCCCAACACCGACTTCGACCTGAACGATGCACCCAAATATGGCAACGACCCTGCTGCACCATTTTAGTTATTTTGCACATTTTTCCTCAACACGCTAATTTATCTTAGTAAGGTATATTAGAATTAACCACATAGTGTAGCGAAAACATAGTTTGTTTCACATTTTTCCTCAACACGCTAATTTACCTTCCTAAGGTCTATTAGCACTAACCACATAGTGTAACGTTTAAAAATGTTTGTAAGGTGTAATGCGAGTGCAATTGTCGGCATTGATGCTGTGAGGGTGGAGGTCGAGGCTAACGTCACTCCGGGTATGGGTATGTTCTTGGTTGGACTGCCCGACAATGCGGTGCGCGAGAGTCAGGAGCGTATCCGCTCGGCTTTTGTCAACTCCGACTTGAAGATGCCGGGCAAGAAGATTGTGGTCAACCTCGCCCCTGCCGACTTGAAGAAGGAGGGCTCGGCACTCGACCTGCCTATCGCTATTGCTATCCTTGCAGGCTCCGAGCAGATTTCTGATACACTCTTGGGACAGTTTGTGATTATGGGCGAGTTGTCGCTCGATGGCTCTGTGAAGAGTATCAAGGGGGCACTGCCTATGGCTGCTATGGCACGCGAGGCGGGCTTCAAGGGTATTATCCTCCCTGCCGACAATGCCTCGGAGGCTGCTGTGGTTGATGGGTTGGCGGTCTATGGCGTTAAGAATCTGCGCGAGGCAACAGCACTGCTCAGCGGACTACTCCCCGAGCCTGCACGACCCGCCGAGGGTGGTGAGCAGGGCGCTGGCACTGCCTATGCCGAGGACTTTGCCGATGTGAAGGGTCAGTCGCAGGCCAAGAGGGCTATGGAGGTCGCCGCAGCAGGCGGACACAATATATTGATGATTGGCGCTCCCGGCTCGGGTAAGACTATGTTGGCACGACGTATGCCCACCATCTTGCCCCCGCTATCGTTGGAGGAGGCGCTGGAAACCACAAAGATACACTCGGTGGCAGGTAAGGCCGACTGCAAGGGAGGGCTGATTGTAAATCGCCCGTTCCGCTCACCGCATCATATGGCGTCGCCTGTGTCGTTGGTGGGTGGTGGCACTTCGCCACAGCCGGGCGAGATATCGCTGGCTCACAACGGGATACTCTTCCTCGACGAGTTGCCCGAGTTTGGCAGGAGTGTCTTGGAGGTGCTCCGTCAGCCGATGGAGGAGAAGAAGGTGGTAGTGTCGAGGGCTAAATATAGTGTGGAGTATCCCGCCAACTTTACCCTTGTAGCCGCTATGAATCCCTGCCCGTGCGGCTTCTACAATCACCCCACCAAGGATTGCGTATGCACTCAGGGTGAGGTATTTAGGTATCTGAATAGGATTTCGGGCCCGATGCTCGACCGTATAGATTTACAGATTGAGGTGACACCCGTCGCCTTTGAGGATATCTCGGATAGCCGACCTGCCGAGAGTAGCGCCAGCATACGCGAGAGGGTTGTGGCAGCCCGTGAGCGACAGCGTCAGCGTTTTAGCCACATAGAGGGGGTATATACCAATGCGATGATGAACTCGGCGATGATCAAGGAGTTCTGCCCACTCGACGAGCAGTGCACCGCGCTGCTTGGCAGGGCTATGGAGCGACTCAACCTCTCGGCAAGAGCCTACGACCGCATCATCAAGGTGGCACGCACCATTGCCGACCTTAGCGGCGAAGAGCAGATTGCACCTACCCATATAGCCGAGGCTATCGGTTACCGTACGCTCGACAGAGGCAATTGGGGTCGATAGATGTTGCGCTATGGAGGTACAATTCAATAGAGAGCAAATTCCGTTTATCACTATTCTACCTATCGTTTTGGTCGGCATATTGCTGGGCGAGGCGATTGAACTATCGTGGATTGTGGCTGCGGTAGGTGTTGCCATTTCGGCTGTTATGTTGCTCTTATTCTCCAATCGTCGGTACATAAAAGAGGTATATGGTGTGCTGCTCATACTCTGCTCAGCGTTGACAATGACCGACTTACGCGCTGTGGAGAGCAAGTTGCCACACGACACTCCCGTAGAGGTGGTGATGGAGATTAGGGATAACTCCACGACCACCTCGGGTGGCTATCTGCGCACCACAGCCCACATCACCGCCTATCGCGGGTCAGGCGATGAGAGTTGGGCAAAGACCCGAGAGAAACTATTCATAATCACCCCACCCTCCGCTCCGCTTGCTCTCGGCAAGCTCTATCGGGCAGAACTGAGAGTGAGCGAGATCGCGAGTGAGGGTTGGGAGAGCTACGCCCGACTGATGCATCGCCGAGGCTACACGGGAAGCGCCTTTGTGGGCGAAGGGGCAGTTGCCGAGATTGCCGGCGCGAGTGTCAGCCCACTGCTCACCTTTGGCGCGCGCAACCAAGCAGCGGCACAACAGACTCTGTCAAAGCTCGGCTTAGAGCCCGGGGCGATGGCTATTACCGAGGCGATGACGATAGGTGTGCGCGACAATATAACACCCGAACTGAGAGATAGTTACGCCCAATCGGGAGCCTCGCACCTCTTGGCGGTATCGGGTCTGCACGTGGGTATCGTGGTGTTGCTGGTCAACACACTGCTCCGCCCTCTGCTACTCGTGCGAGGCGGTCACCGCTGGCGCAATCTGATTGCAATGGCGGCGATTTGGCTCTACACGGTGCTGACAGGTTGCGCTCCCTCGACCGTCAGAGCGGCATTTATGTTTAGCGGGGCTATGTATGCTTCGACCCAATCGCTCAACCGCAACCCAATCAATATACTCCTCGCCACAGCAACGGTGATGTTGCTCTGGAATCCGAACACGCTCTACGATATCAGTTTCCAGATGTCGTTTATGGCGGTATTGGGTATAGCGTTGTTATACAGGCCGATATACGAATTTGGAAAGAGCAGCTACCGAGCGACAAACGCCCTTTGGAGTAGCACATCGGTAGCCATTGCCGCAACGCTGATGACTGCTCCGATACTTGCTCACACCTTTGGTCTGTTGCCCATTGCTGGTGTGTTGATTAGTCCGTTACTCGTCTTGGCGGCCTATATTGTGGTGTCGGTGTCGCTGGTGTGGCTGATACTACCTACCGATTGGCTTGCCGAGGTCTGCTCATACGTTATTGGTGGTGTGGCCTCGTTGCAGAATCGGATTGTTGAGATTAGCGCCGAACAGTGGTGGATATCGGCAGAGGTGAGCCTGCCCGATTGGGCGGCCATAGCAATTTACATTAGCCTGATAGTAGGTTTTATCGTCTATTATACACTTCGACAAACCTCCAAAACCAAACAGCAAGCAGTATGACACACAGCGATTTAGAGATATTACTCACCGACGAGGTACAGGCAGCCATCGAGGCCAATCTACACCGCGACCCCAATAGCGTGGCACTCGACAAGAGTGTTCCTCACGCCCGATTGGTGGCCTCGCAGGTGAAGTATTTGCAACGTGCGGAGCGCAAACTCCCCGAATACTATGCCGCACGCGCAATCATACCCTCGATAGCCTACGAGCAGTCGAGCAGCACACTCTCGGCCACCACCAAGCAGGAGAGTGGCGCGCTCTGCATTGACCTCACCTGCGGCTTGGGTGTTGACTCTTTGGCACTATCGAAGCACTTTGAGAGGGTTATCTCGGTCGAGATTGACCCCGTCAGGGCTGAGGTGGCAAGGGTAAATTTTGCACGTCTGGGGGCAACAAATATCGAGGTTGTATGCTCTTCGGCCGAGGAGTTTGTGGCTCAGTTCGAGGGCAAGGCCGACCTTATCTATGCCGACCCCGACCGTCGCGAGCAGGGCAAACGACTTGTGCGACCAGAGGAGTGCTCGCCCAATGTAGTGGCGATGCTGCCACGACTGAAAGCGATTGCTAAACGCCTGACATTTAAGAACTCACCACTCTTCGACACCGAGGAGGCCTTTCGCATATTTGGCGAGGAGTGCCGAGTGGAGGCGGTATCGGTAGCGGGCGAGTGCAAGGAGGTGGTGGTCACTATCGGCGAGGGTATCACCCGCTCGGAGGTTGTGGCGCGCGCTGTGGGGCTTGGCTACTACTCGCTTAGTGGGGTTACTCGCGGCACATCGTCGCCCGACAGTAGCAGAGCGATTGAGTGGAAGTGGCTATTGATACCCGACGTAGCGCTGCGCAAGGCGCGCATAGCGGTCGATTATTGTCACTCCTTTGAGGGGGTCGAGATATTCGGCAACGAGAGTTACGGATTTGCAGAGAGTTGCCCCGAGGGTTTCATCGGCAAGTGTTGGAAGATTGAGGCAATCCACCCCTACAAGCCTAAGGAGCTGCGAAAGATAGTGCCCGAGCGCATTGAGATTCTCCGCCAAAACTTCCCCTACTCCACTGCCGAGATATGCAGAGCGTTGAAGGTGAAGGAGGGAGGCACGGAGCGTTGGGCGATGACAACAGCCGATGGCAACCAATGGGCTATTAAATTAGAATAAATTCGCTATCTTTGGGGTATGAAAGTAGTGATTATAGGTAGTGGCAATGTGGCGACCCACTTTGCAGTGGCCACCTCGCAGACCGAGGGGGTAGAACTGCTTGGTGTGTGGGCGCGCAATGCCGAAGCAGGCAGAGATTTGGCAGCGAGGTGCAGAACAGAGTATCTGAGCGATACCACACTCCCCGAGGCCGACCTCTATATCATATCGGTGAGCGACCGCGCAGTGGCACCTCTCTCGGAGGCACTCTCTTTCCCCGAGGGGGCTGTTGTAGCCCACACAGCAGGCAGCGTGGGAGTTGGCGAACTCTCCTCAGCAATCGCCCACCGTGCGGTGGTTTATCCGTTGCAGACCTTCTCGAAGGCGCGCTCGTTGGAGTTTAGCAAGGTGCCCTTGTTCATCGAGGGTGCAACGGAGAAGGCAGAGCAGGTGGCGATGGCCTATGCCGAGGCGATGAGCCACAACGTAAGGCGAGCCGATAGCGAGGTGCGTCGCCGACTACACTTGGCAGGGGTATTTGTCTGCAACTTTGTCAACCGTATGTATGGCATTGGAGCTGAGGTGGTTGGCGAGGGTGTAGGCTTCGACCTGCTAAAACCGCTCATCGAGGAGACTGCCGCCAAAGCACTCACCACCAACAACCCCGCTGAGGTGCAGACAGGCCCTGCGGTGAGGGGCGATAAGCAGGTGTGGGAGCGACACCAGAGGTTACTCCGCGAGGAGAACAAAAAGCACTTGGCAGAGATTTACGAATTGATAAGCAACAATATATGGCAAACTTCAAAGAAGAGTTAGAGAAGGTCGAGGCGATTGTTTTCGACGTCGATGGTGTATTCACCGACGGTGGTATCATACCCCTCGCAGATGGCGACTTCATACGCAAGTACAACGCCAAAGATGGCTACTCGGTAGCCTATGCAGTACGTCAGGGTGTGCGCATCATCATCATTTCGGGTGGCCGAGGTGCTACTCTTGAAAAACGCTTCCAGCACTTGGGCGTAACTGAGGCATATTTCGACGTGGCCGACAAGTTGAGCCTATTGCGCGAGATTGTGGAGCGCGATGGCCTCAACCGCGAGAACTTAATCTATATGGGCGACGATATTCCCGACTTGGAGTGTATGAACTATGTAGGTATCCCCGTCTGCCCTGCCGATGCAGCCACCGAGGTTATCGAGGTGTCGCGCTATGTGTCGCGCTACGATGGAGGTAAGGGTTGTGTGCGCGATGTGATGGAGCAGATACTCCGCGCAAAGGGCCTCTGGGCAAAAGATAGCCTCGGAGTAACCACCAGCACGGTAGCAAGGTCGAGCTAATCGGAAACCCAAAAATAAAGCGAGGAGAGTATCACCACTCTCCTCGCTCTATTATATACCTATATTAATTATCCAATGATGTACTTACTCTTCGGCAGGAACGACAAGAGCCAAGTCACCACGCCACAGACAGTGTAGGTCAGCACTGCTCCAAGGCCGATAACTGCCACGGTAGGCAAGCCCAGCGAGCGCAACCAAATCACCACGGGGGTCAGCACAAACATATGCATCAGATAGATGCCATAGCTGCGTTTCGATACGGGCAGAACAATATGCTTATAGAACCAACCCGTAGAGCTGAACTTGCGGATAATGAGGAAGTAGGCAATGGTGGTCAGCGCCACTCCCGTAGAGCAGAAGCCCCAGCTCATCTCCATATCGACAGCAAATTGGTAGGGAGCCTCAAATGGGTAGGCCTCGGCAGCAGTAGGCAAGAAGAGCCAGATACAGCCCAGAGTAATGGCGTAGCCCACTACCCACAAAGGGATAGCCCAGCCGAGAGTCTTTTTCCAACTCATTTCGCCTACATAGGTGCGCAGATAGTGCCCAAGTACGATATAACCGATATAGCCGCTGACATATTGGAGGGCACCAAATTGATTCCACGGGCAATAGCCCCACAGATCGCCATTGCCAACCCAATTCTGAGCTATATGAGTCAGGAAAGGAGCAGTGGTGGTAAAGAGCCACACCACCAAAAGGGCCTCCTCGCCTCGACGACTCACCTTCTCAATCCACGGTGAGAGCAGAGGCATCAGCACATATACACCCAACAGCATATAGACAAACCAGAGGTGTCCGGCGTGAGGTACAAAGTTAAAAATCATCTGTTTAAGATTGGCTACAACGTCCATCTGCTCGGCCTCGCCACCCAACACGGGCGAAAGAGCGGTGAGTGGGAAGAGGGCGTAGAGCAACATCCACACGCCAAGCGGAATCAGCACACGCTCAATACGACGCTTGAAAAACTTGCGGGTATCGCCCTGCACGGGGAAGAGCAGATAGCTCGATGCCAATACAAACAGAGGCACTGCCGCACGACAAGCAGAGTCGATGGCGGACATCCACACCCCGTCGCCAAGCGATGCGACAAGAGTGCCCGGGCCACCCAAGTAGAAGGGCTCGCAGCAGTGGACCACCAGCACCATCAGGCAGGCGAAAAAGCGCAAGTAATCCAAGAAGATAACACGTTGATTAGTCATAAGTTTTTGTTTTAGGGTTAGGTATTTGTCGGCTTAGAACTCGGAGGTGAACTTAAAGCGTATATCGGGGAACTTCTCCTGCGCCATCTGCAAGGCGTAGCCCGTATCGGCCAAAAAGACGTCGCGACCGTGTTTGTCGAGCGCCATATTGGTATATTTACGCTTCTTGAAATCAGCAAGTTGAGCAGCATTGTCGCTCTCAATCCAGCACGCCTTATAGACATTTACAGGCTCCCAGCGACACTTGGCGTTGTACTCGTGCTCCAAGCGGTATTGGATAACCTCGAACTGCAAGGCACCCACCGTGCCGATAATTTTGCGGCCATTGAGGGTACTTGTAAATAACTGAGCCACACCCTCGTCCATAAGTTGGTCGATACCCTTGGCAAGTTGTTTATACTTCTCAGGGTCGGCATTTTCGATGTAGCGGAACAACTCGGGAGCAAACGAGGGGATACCCGTAAATTTGAGTTTCTCACCCGAGGTGAAGGTATCGCCAATCTTGAAGTTACCCGTATCGTGCAGACCCACAATATCGCCTGGATAGGAGGCCTCCACAAGCGACTGCTTCTCGGCCATAAAGGCGTGGGGCGACGAGAACTTTATCTGCTTACCGCTACGCACGTGCAGGTAGGGCACATTGCGCTCAAATACGCCCGAACAGATTTTCAGGAAGGCGATACGGTCGCGGTGATTGGGGTCCATATTGGCGTGAATCTTAAAGACAAAGCCCGTCATCTTAGGCTCCGAGGGGAGCACCTCGCGAGTCTCGGTCTGCGAGGAGTGGGGAGCGGGAGCAATCTCAATAAAGCAGTCGAGCAACTCCTTGACACCGAAGTTATTAACCGCACTACCAAAGAATACGGGAGCCAACTTACCCGCCAAGTATGCCTCCTTGTCGAAGGGTTCATATACACCCTCAACCAACGAGAGGTCATCTTTCAGACGGCTTGTGAAGGGTGCGATATAGTTGTCGAGTTCGGGACTGTCGAGGGTGAGGGTTTCGCTCTCGGCCACCTGCTGACGGTCGATAGTCTTGAAGAGGGAGATATTCTCACGGTATATGTTATATACACCCTTAAAGTCGGAGCCACTCGAAATGGGGAATGCCAGAGGTCGAACAGCAATTTTGAGCTCCTCCTCAATCTCGTCCAACAGATCGAAGGGGTCTTTGCAGGGTCGGTCGAGCTTGTTGATAAAGACCATAACGGGAGTGTTGCGCATACGACAGACGTTCATCAGTCGGCGGGTCTGGGTCTCGACACCCTTTGCACCGTCAATCACAATAATAACCGAATCGACAGCAGTCAGTGTGCGGTAGGTATCCTCGGCAAAGTCCTCGTGACCCGGGGTGTCGAGGATATTGATTTTCACACCTTCATACTCAAACGCCATCACCGAAGTAGCCACCGAGATACCTCTCTGTCGCTCAATCTCCATAAAGTCGGAGGTGGCTGTCTTCTTGATTTTATTGCTCTTCACCGCTCCTGCAACGTGGATAGCACCACCAAAGAGGAGCAGTTTTTCGGTCAGTGTTGTCTTACCCGCATCGGGGTGGCTGATAATTGCAAATGTACGCCTGCGCGCAATCTCTCTATTAAGCATTTCTATACTGTTATTCTATTCTTTGTCTAACTCTGTATTGTTCATCGGATAGTCTATCGAGTAGTGCAGACCCACACTCTCTTTCATAGCCTGCGCCTGCTTGATGATAAGGTAGCCCACCTCAATCAGATTACGCAGCTCGCAGAGGTCTTTGTTCAGTCGGCTCTTCATATAGAGTTCCTCGGTCTCCTTGTAGATAATCTCCATACGCCTCAGAGCGCGCTCCAAGCGGATATTTGAGCGCACAATGCCCACATAGTAGCTCATCAACTGCTGCATCTCCTTGTAGTTTTGGATAATGAGCACCATCTCCTCGGTAGCAGTAGTTCCGTCGTCGTTCCAATCGGGAATACCCTCGCAGAACTCCAACTCGGCCAATCGGCTGATGGCGTGGCGCGCTGCTTGGTCGGCATATACTGCCGCCTCGATAAGCGAATTGGACGCCAAGCGGTTGGCACCGTGCAGACCTGTGCACGATGTTTCGCCGAGGGCATAGAGGCGGTGGATTGTGCTCTCACCGTTCAAATCGACCTCCACACCACCGCAGCAATAGTGGGCGGCAGGAGCTACGGGAATCATATCCTTGGTGATGTCGATGCCTATCGAGAGGCACTTCTCGTAGATATTGGGATACTCGGCGATAATCTCCTCGGCTGGTTTATGGGTCACATCGAGGTAGAGGTGTTCGTAACCGTGAATCTTCATCTCGTGGTCCATCGAGCGAGCCACCACATCGCGCGGAGCAAGCGAGCCCATCGGGTGGTACTTGTGCATAAACTCCTCACCAGTAGGCAGTTTCAGTATTCCGCCAAAGCCACGCATTGCCTCGGTAATCAGGAACGAGGGGCGTTCGCCGGGGTTGTAGAGGGCTGTCGGGTGGAATTGGATATACTGCATATTCTTCACCACACCCTTAGCCCTATGGACCATTGCGATACCGTCGCCTGTTGCCACATCGGGATTAGTAGTGGAGTGGTAGATGTTGCCTACACCACCGGTTGCTAACACCGTCACCTTGGAGAGTACGGTAATCACACGCTCCTGCTTCTCGTCGAAAACATAGGCACCAAAGCACTCTATATCGTCCATATGGCGATTGACCTCGCGGCCCAAGTGGTGCTGAGTGAGCAAATCGACAGCAAAGTGGTGTTCGAGGATATCGATATTGCGGTGGCGCTTCACGCGGCTCACCAGAGCGCGCTCAATCTCGGCTCCGGTGAGGTCCTTGTGGTGGAGTATTCGGTGTTCGCTGTGGCCACCTTCGCGGTGGAGAGAGTATTTACCCTCGGGGGTCTTGTCGAAACGAGTACCCCAACGGATAAGGTCTTTGATAAGTTCGGGGGCACGACGCACAACAAGCTCAACAGCAGGCAGTTCGCACTTACCTGCACCTGCAACGAGGGTGTCCTCGATATGTTTCTCGAAAGTGTCGGGCGGATAGGTAACGCAGCAGATGCCACCTTGGGCATACTTGGTATTACACTCGTTCATCTCGCCCTTGGTGACGATGGTGACGTGGCCCTTCTCGGCTGCTTTAAGCGCGAAGCTAAGGCCCGCAACGCCACTACCAATGACTAAAAAGTCGCTCTTGATAACCATAGTCGGTCGGCAAATTAGTTAAATGTTGCACAAAGATACAACAATTTATAGGATTAGAGCCTACCGACGCCCTATTTTTTACCCTACGGGTAAAACAATGCTACCCACGAAACGACGCTGCTACCCAGCCATCGCTCTCCTTGGTCGCAGTCAGCGACAGCCCCTGAGCCTCGGCAGCAGCAACCAGAGTAGCCACATCGCTCTCCAAAAAGCCACTCATCAGCAGCACCCCACCTCGGCTGAGGCGACTGCGGTAGTGAGGCAGGTCGTGGAGCAAGATATTGAGGTTGATATTTGCCAATATCACGTCGAACTTCTGCTCTGGCACACTCTCAATAGTGCCGACCAACGTAGCAACCTTATCGGCCACACCGTTCAGCGCGCAGTTGTCGTTGCAATTCTCCACTGCCCACTCGTCAATATCGACTGCCACAACACTCTCAGAGCCAAGCCCTAAGGCGACAATGGAGAGTACGCCTGTACCACACCCCACATCGAGCACGGTGCGCCCTGCCATCTCTTGCTCGAAGAGGTGGCGAATCATCAGTCGGGTGGTCTGGTGGTGACCCGTACCGAACGACATCTTGGGGACAATCAGCACGTCCATACCCTCGGTTGGCGCAGGGTGCGACGGGGTACGCACGGTGCAGATATTGTCGATGGCGATAGGCTCGAAGTCGGCCTCCCAAGTGGCATTCCAATCCTCTTTCTCGATGCTCCGAAGACTCCACCCCTCAACGCCCTGCTCGGCAAGCACCGCCGCAACCTCCTCGGCCACAGCGTTGTACTCCTCCTCAGGAGTATAGGCCTTTAAGCAACCATCTTCGACAAAATAGGTGTCGAAAGGGAACTCCGAGAGCCAAGCGGTGAGTATCTCGGCCTGCTCGTCGGGGTTGGCAGAAGTGAGCGGTAAAGAAAGTTCGGTGTAGTACATATCTCTTTTTTTTTGTAATTTAGCACCGTAAAGATACAAAATTCCCTCGAAAGATGAACACAACGGAGAAGAGATGGCGAGAGTGTCTGCGCAATTTCGGCAGACATTTGCGATTGGAGCGAGCATTATCGCCCCACACCGCTGCCGCCTACACCTCCGACTTAGAGGATTTTTCTGCATTTATTGCCGAAAACCACCCGACCGTTGCGCCTGAGGGAGTAACTACCGAGATTATCCGCTCCTATCTGCTCGACCTCAACAGCAGAGTGGCCGACGAGCAGACGGGGACAACCTACACCGCCACCACCCAGAGCCGACGACTGAGCAGCCTGCGCAGTTTCTTCCACCTGCTACTCGTCGAGGGTGCTATCACCGACAACCCGACCGACCAACTCGAAGGACCGAAGATTGGACGCTACCTCCCCGATGTACTCTCGGTGGCGGAGGTCGATGCCATAATCAACGCCACGAGCCTCACGGGCAGATATGCCACACGCAACCGCGCCATTGTGGAGTTGCTCTACGGTTGCGGGCTGCGCGTGTCGGAGCTCACCTCACTCCGACTCTCCGACCTCTTCTTCAAGGAGGAACTTGTGAGAGTTGCCGAGGGCAAGGGAGGCAAACAGCGTTGGGTGCCAATCAACAACCACGCTATTAAGTGCGTAGAGGAGTGGCTCACAGAGCGTGCCTCGATGGAGATTTTTGCACAGTTCAGTGATAGGGTATTTGTAAGTTATCAAGGTAAGGGCCTCTCGCGACAGAGCGTCTTTAAGATGGTGCGCAGTGCTGCGCTATTGGCGGGAGTAACCAAAGAACTCAGCCCACACTCCTTCCGCCATAGTTTCGCGACCCACCTTTTGGAGGGGGGAGCAAGCATCAGACAAGTGCAGGAGATGTTGGGGCATAGCAGCCTGAATACCACGGAGATATACACCCACTTAGATACGAGCCGACTTAGCGAAACGCTCGACCAATTCCACCCTCTCCAACACCGCAACACGCCTAACGAGTAGAGCGCGGGAACTGAAAGAGAATCGACAGCACAACCATCACACCCAGCAGCATCGGGTAGTAGAGGCAGAGGAGGATATCGATAGGACTGATACCCGCCAGGCCTGCCGCCATAAGCACCTGAGCACCATAGGGCAAGATACCCTGCACACAACACGAGGCGATATCCATCAGCGATGCGGTCTTGCGCGCAGGTATGGAGTAACGCTCGGAGAGTTGCTTGGCTACCGAGCCGGTGGTGATAATTGCAATGGTATTGTTGGCGGTGCAGAGGTTTGTGAGGGCGGTGAGCAGTGCCACCACACCCTCGGCACCACGTCGCGAACGGATACGCTCACCGAGCGAGGTGATAAGGTAGTCGAAGCCGCCCAGACTCTTCACAATGCTCATCAAACCGCCTGCCAATAGGCTAATCAGGATAATCTCATACATCGAGCCCACGCCATCGGTAAAAGCGGCAGCAATGCCCGGGAGGTCGAAAGAGCCTGCAAATAGGCCAATCACAACAGCAAGCACAATACCCGCAAGGAGGACTACCAGCACATTGATACCCGTCAACGCAAGGCCGATAACCAGCAGATAGGGCAGCATACGGTACCACTCGGAGTTCAATCCATCGACAGCCACTTCGACACCACCCAACTGATTGCCAAACAGATAGATACACAGCGTAGCAATAGCAGCGGGGAGTACGATGATAAAGTTGGTGCGGAACTTATCGCTCATCTTACACCCTTGACTTTGGGTAGCGGCGATAGTGGTATCGGAGATAAATGAGAGGTTGTCGCCAAAGAAAGCACCTCCCACAACAATCGAAATCAGCCACCCCACATCGCAGCCGAGTTGCTCGGCAAGGGCGGTGACCATCGGGGCAAGGGCTACAATAGTACCCACCGAGGTACCTATCGATAGCGACACAAAGCAGGCTGCCACAAAGATACCTGCCGGTAGGAAGTGGGTGGGGACAGCCTTCAAGGTGAGAGCCACAATGGCGTCGGCAGCACCCATAGCCTTGGCAGTAGCGGCAAAGATACCCGCAATGCAGAATATCCATACCATATACATAATATCGCGGTGGGCAGCACCCTCCGAGAAGAGGTCGATGCGCTGACGCATCGATTTACCGCGCAGCAGGCACAATCCGTAGATTGCCGCCACAATAAATGCCACTGCAATAGGTATGGCATAGAAATCGCCAATCACCAGAGAGCCAACCATATAGACCACCAGCAACAACGCCACGGGCGATAGTGCCAGCAAGCCTCTTTTGTGTCCAATTTTGTCCATCGTAACCTAACCTTTCGTTAATTATTTGAGGCGGTGAGTGCGCATCCACTCCGCCAAGTGCTTCGAGGCGTTGCCATCTTCCACCAACCCCACCTTCTCGTCGAAGAAGCGGCGGGTGGCAACCTTGTAGGCCTCGTAGTCGAAACCTCGTATCTGCTCTATCAGTTCCTCCTCCGAGCGGGCAAGCGGATAGGGCAACTCGGTAAATTTATAGTAGTAGCCACGGTCGTAGTGCTCCACATCGGTAGCATAGAGCAGACAGGGCTTCAAACTCATAGTGTAGTCGAACATCGAGCTCGAATAGTCGGTGATGAGCAGGTCGCTCACGCAGAGCAACTCCTGCATATCGGGATAGAGGGTCACGTCAATCACCTCGGGGGCATTGAGTAGCGGGGTGACATCGGCAAAGCCGATAAGATTGGGGTGCAGACGCAACAACACCGTAACCTCCTCGCCACCAAACATTTGTCGCAAATGAGGCACCACCCTCGACCACTCAATACGAAATGGCTCGATCGACTTGTTGCGGCGGAAGGTAGGGGCATAGAGGACTATGCGATTGCTCTCGGCAATGTTGTAGGCTCGGCAGATAGCGCTGCGGAGGCTCTTGTGCAAGTCGTTGTTGAAGAAGATATCGTTGCGCGGGATACCTCGCTCCAATATCTCGCCCGAGTACCAGAACTTCTCTTTGAGCAGTTTGGTCTGTGCCGCACACCCCGATATCATCAGGTCGCAGACTCGGGAGTCGCGCTTGGCCTTCATCAGATACGAGAAACCGATACTCTCGATAGCGTCGGCCTCAATCTTTTTGAGCGCCACGCCACCGTGCCACAACATCAGATACTTCTGCCCGGGGCGTTTGTGCCAATAGATGCGGTAGGGGTCGGTGCGGAGGTTGGTGATGAGGAACTCGGCACTATTGACCAGCACAAAGTAGCGCCACGAACGAAACTTGACAAACTTCATACGCGGATCCATCTGCCCAGCGTAGCGCTCGGAGCGATAGACCCAATAGATGTCGTACTCCTCGCCACTATCCAGCAGATACTCACTCAGGTAGCGGGGATTGCAACCGTACTGCTTGAAATTGTAGGCCCAGCACATCACTCGTCCGCGCTTGACGGGAACGAAACAACGCACAAGCAGCGAGAGCAGATTTCCGAATACCTTCGCAAATCTGTTCAACCCCCACCCTATGGCTGCACCTACTCTCTTCATATTCTGTCTAATTTGGTGCAAATATAATGGATTAGCCTTAATAAAACGGGAAAAAATGTATAATTTTGCACTCGCAATGACTACAATGACTACTAACACTACAAATTCTACTATCGACCACAACGCACTCCGCGCGCGCTACAATCCCGATGGCTCGGCACTCCGCCGCGACCAATTGGAGTTGCTGCGTATGTTGCAGGTGGTGGCCGAGATATGCCAAAAGCACAACATACGCTGGTGGCTCAGTTCGGGCACTCTCCTCGGTGCGGCACGTCACGGTGGGTTTATCCCGTGGGACGACGATATGGATATAGTGTTGCTTCGCAAGGACTACAAGCGTCTGGCAAAGATACTCCACTCGATGGAGAGTAGCGAGTTTGTATTCCACTCGATGCGTAGCGATGTGGAGTATGTCAATAGCTTCGGCAAGTTCCGCAAGCGCGAGGGTGCTATCAGCTCCTCGTCGCGACGCTACAACTACTACCGCTGGCGTGGCATAGGGCTTGATATATTTGCCATTGAGCGCACCAACTTCTTTGCAGCCAAGGCAGCAAGCACCATCTACAACAACTTGCAGCACCTGACCTCCTATATTCGTGTAGGGTGGATAAGAAAGCCACTAATCAGGCTCATCGAGTTGTTGTGTCTGGGTATCATCAACCCCCTGCTCCGACTCGTCGGGCTTATCAACCCACGCGGAGAGTACCACTACACTCTCGGCACAGGCTGGGCAAAGCACACCTTCTACTTGAAGAACACCTTCCCGCTCACCACCACTCTCTATGAGGGTGTGGAGATGCCCGTTCCGAAGGATATGGACGCCTACCTGACAGGAGTATATGGCGATTGGCGCAAAGTACCCTCCGATGACTTTATCCGCCGCTGCATACATTGCAAAGAGTATATCGAAGAGATTTACGGACCACAATCCGAAACCAAATAAGAACTATGAGCAAGCCTATTACAATATCAATCATTGCCCCCATCTATGGTGTAGAGCGTTTCATTGCCAAGTTTGCCGACTCGGTACTGAGCCAATCCTACCCCCATATAGAGTTCATATTTGTCAACGACGGAACGAAAGACCGCTCGATGGAGGTATTGCAGGAGGTTATCGACCGCTACCCCCACCGACGAGAGCAGATTGTGATTGTCAACAAGAAGAACGGAGGTCTGCCCGCCGCACGTCGCACAGGCATAGAGCACGCCACGGGCGACTACATCTACCACGCCGACTCCGACGACTACATAGCACCCGGCTCCGTCGAGAAGATGGCTGCGAAAATTAAGCAGACCGGAGCGGAGGTCATCTACTTCAACTACGTAAAGGAGTACCCCAACCGCCAGAGTTTCAAGCGCGAGAGGGAGTACACTGCCGCCACCAAGGAGCAGTTTGTGCGTAATATGTACAACCACAAGGCATTTGGCACTCTCTGCAACAAGTGTGTCAAGCGCTCGGTCTATACCTCCCACACCATCTACACCCCGAAGTATGGCTATGCCGAGGATTGCTATGTGAGCACCCAGCTGATAGGCTACGCCGAGTCGATTGCCTACCTCAACGAGGATATCTACCACTACCGCAAGGATAACCCCAATGCGCTGACTATGCAGAAGCGCCGCAAGCGCAAACGCGAGTATGCACTCAACTTCCTCGACCTCTACGAGAAGTATCGCGATGTGCCTCTCAGCGAAAACCCTGTTGCCCCCCTCTTCGACGATGTGCTGATGCAGGCGGGTTGGTACTCGCTCTTCTACCGCCTCGGACTCTTCAAGGAGTACCCCTATCTGGCTGCAGCAGTGCGCAAGGCGAAGATGCACTTCGGAACAGATGTGCCAATCATCGCACAACTATATACTAAGCTGATTATATTGTTCAAATAAGAGATAATAAACGGTCCTCCGCGGAGGACCGTTTATTATTTCTCGTATTTACTCTTAGAAGGTAGTGAGGCTTCAAATGCTTCGTGAATCGCACTTCGCATCTCTTGATAACGACCATCCGGCAGGCGCACATCATTGATGCAGACCATACTTTTGGTGGGGTGCAACAAGAAGTCGCGCAACTTCTCCACCGATGCAACCGACACCGAGAAGTGTTTTTTGGATATTCTTCGAGGCACTACCTTGCCTTTGAATTTCAGGTAGTTAAGGAAGACATATTGGGTGATGTTATCCTCCGAGCGCAGGCGGCAGGCGGCAGTGCGACGTGCCTCCTCCTCGACCTTCGAGTAGAGTTCCGCACTCTCCGAGCGCAGCATCGGGGTGCAGATGTGTTGCGGGCGTACGAAGTGCCACGCAGGGCGCATACCCAGCGCACGACGCGCAGCGTGGTCGGAGTTGCGACATATCTTCTTGTACATATTCGGGGCGAAGATATGGCGGTTAAAGCCAATCACCACCTTTCCGTCGCGGTGGAAGTCGGTCGGCTCACATCTACCCACAGGGAAGCAGTCGTCGTTGAAATAGATAAACTCCTCGTCGAGTCCCTCGATGCGGTGGAGGTGCATCTCGATAGCGTTGCTGTTGAAGGTGGGCAGGAACTCCTCAGGGATAATATCCTTGTGGAGAACAACTTTCAGGTTCTCCGTATCTGCCCACTCAGGTACCTGCGAGGGGTGCGACACCACCAAAAAGACGTTACGCACAAAGGGCATATTCTTCTCCACTCCACGCAACAGATAGCGCAGAGTGCCCCAATCGCGAAAACGCTTCTGCATAGCAGGCACAGAGGTATATTTCTCGTAGTCCTGCTGCCATACAGGGTCGTTACCGTTGACGTATGTAATAACTATATCCATCTCACTATTTTACTCTTCCACTCTTCAATTTATAGTCGTAGGAGCGGCGCCCCTCCTCGCGGAAATCGGCGTGATAGCGCTCCAACACGTTTTTGAAGACCTCGTTGTATTGGGGTATAAAGAGGTCGTCGCCTGCCTCCAAGTGGGCAATAATCTCCTCGGCAAGGCTCTGTGTCTGAGCCAAATCCGTCGCACCACCACCAAACGATGTTCCCTTAATCGAGCCGGGCGACACGTTCAAAATCCTATTCACCGCCCCACCCTTTTCGAGCTCCACATTGAGGCTCTCGATAAAGTAGCGCAGCGCCGCCTTGCTCGCACCATAGACCGCGAAGAAAGGCGACGAGAGGTAGCCCGCAATGCTCACCATAACACCCGTACGGAACGACTCCGAGGAGTTGATGCGGGGGTAGAAGTGGTGGATAATGCGCATAGCAGCAGTGGCATTGACGGTCATCGACGAGGTGATATGCTCCTCGCTGACACTCTCGAAGAGCGACAAGCGGCCAAAGCCCGCGGTAATCATCAGAGTATCAACATCGTCGAACTCATCGAAAATCGAGAAATCCTCACTCGTCAGGTCAAACTGTCGGTACTCAAACTTCGGGTTCCAAGCCTCGGCAGGTACCTCGCCACGGTCAACGATATAGACCCTGCGGCACTCCTCGCGCGCGGCCAGAGAGGTGGCTATCGCAAGGCCGATACCACTTGCACCACCAACCACCAATGCAGACTCTATCATATCTCAAAGAAGTTTTTACGCTCAGTAAATCTACTCATCACCTCGGCCATAGCCACGCTCTCCTCGGGTGTCAGGCGCGAGGAGCGCAGACGACCCTCAACAATCGCGGAGAGGAACTCGCGAATCTCATAACGCAAGCCCGGCTCGTCCCACGAGTAGAAGTATTTCTTATTCTTATTTTGGTCCTCGTAGCGCAACTCAAAGTAGTCGGTCTTCCACCACGGTGAGGGAATATAGGCATAGCCCTGAGTACCCGACACCACCAAGTTGCCCTCTGTCTTTACGCCCAAACCCAACTGGAACGACGCCACAGCACCCGAGTAGAGCATAATACCGCGGGTATATACATCGACGCCCTTGTCGTTCAGGCGACTGTACAGATTGAGATTATCGTACTGAGTGCCAAGAAGTTTCACAATGGGCAGCAGAGGATAGGAGCCCATCTCATAGAGCGAGCCACCCGCCTCGTCGGGGTTGAGCTCGCGGCGCAACTCCTCCTCGTTCCACAACTTCGACTCCGAAGCGTCGATACCCACCACATCGCCAATCAGACCGCTCTTAATCAGCGTCACCAAGTGGTTGAAGGCGGGACAAAAGGCGGTCTTGTTGGCTTCGAGGAGCACCACACCATTGTGCTCGGCAATTGCGAACAACTCCTTGGCCTGCTCGGCACACAACACAAGGGGCGTTTCACACAAGACGTGCTTTCCGTGCTCCAAGGCGTAACGACTCTGCTCGTAGTGCGAGAGGTGAGGCGTAGCGATGTAGAGCGCATCGACAGCATCAACCAACTCTTCGAAGGAGTCATAGACCACACCCGCGCCACTCTCGGCAGCAAGTTGCTCGGCAGCCTCGCGAAGAGTATCGTAGTAACCCGCCACCACAGCACGCTCCACTTTGGCAGCCTCGGGAACAAAACGACGCGCAATACGTCCGCAGCCTACCACGCCGATACGAATCTCCTGCTCCGATGCCGCACGCAGCATAGTGGAGGAGATACCCTCAGTGCGAGGCAGATAGACCACCTCGCAATACTCGCCCAGATAGTCGAACTTACCCTCCCAATCGGAGCCAATGGCGAAGATATCGACATCATATTTGAGAATATCGTCGATCTTCTGACCCATATAGTTCTCAATGACAATCTGGACTGCCAGACCTGTGGCACGCACCGCATCGACCCTTTCGAGTACATCGTTGCGCACATTGAGCTTACCGCGCTCACGGTCGAAACTGTCGTTTGTCACGCCCACTATCAGCCAATCGCCCAGAGCCTTAGCCCTCTCCAACAGACGGATATGCCCCTCGTGGAGCAGGTCGTAAGTACCGTATGTAATTACTTTCTTCATCGGATAATCTCTATTCTCTTACTGCGAACTCGGAGTTCAATCTGTAAAGGTAGAGATTATTTTGATATTTAGCAATTTTCGGGGAGAAATATGGGGGATAAAGGAGCGTTAGGGAGCGTTAGGGAGCGTTAGGGAGTGTTAGGGAGTGTTAGGGAGTTTCAAGAATTCAAAATGCAAAATTCAAAATTCAAAGTTGTTATTTAGAGAGTGTTAGGGAATTAAAAGATTATCCCTAAACTCACTAAATTCCCTAAACTCCCTATTGGGCTTATTAGGCTTATTGGGCCTATATATGTTTAATAAGCCCAATAGGCCCAATAGGCCCAATAGGATTTTCCTATTAAAAAACCTGAGAGCAATTCGATATTGCTCTCAGGTTTTAATCTAACCCCACAACCCAAAAAAAAGTCATATGGCTGAGGGATTTTTAGGCGGAGGAGTCTTGGCGGCCACGCGCA